>NZ_JAMYQZ010000062.1:0-38728 GCF_040321145.1 Mesorhizobium sp. M0514 | reverse complement strand
CCCTGTGCAATACAGGAACCAGCCCTTAAACCTACCAGCTCAATGAACCGTCCAACTTTATGGGGTCAGTTCAAAACGCCGGCCTTTTGCATGCGTTCGGTTCGGGTCGGCTCAGCCGACGATCTCGGTGTCCGAGAACCAGTACTTGATTTCCTGCGCCGCAGTCTCCGGCGCGTCGGAGCCGTGCACGGAATTCTCGCCGATCGACAGCGCGTGCACCTTGCGGATGGTGCCTTCGGCGGCGTTGGCCGGATTGGTGGCGCCCATCACCTCGCGGTTCCTGGCAATGGCGTTCTCGCCTTCCAGAACCTGCACGATGGTCGGTGCCGACGACATGAATTCCACCAGTTCGCCAAAGAACGGACGATCCTTGTGGACGGCGTAAAAGCCTTCGGCCTCGCGGCGGCTCATCCACACGCGACGTGAGGCGACGACGCGCAGGCCGGCCTCTTCCAGCATCCTGGTGATGGCGCCGGTAAGATTGCGCCGCGTCGCGTCCGGCTTGATCATGGAAAAGGTGCGTTCGAGCGCCATGGGGTCGTCCTTGTCTTGAGATGGAAAGTCTTGAGATCGGAATGTGGAGTGGCGGGCTCTATACAAGCCGCCCGGCCCATTGCCAAGGGGAGGCGCCCCGGCAGCGTTATTCGGCCGCGACCGCCCGCATGGCTGTTCGCAACGCTCTGGTCAAAGGCAAGGCTTTGCGGGAAAATGGCGATTGCGCAGGCACGCACGGTTTCGAAGGGAAATCAGCGGAACGGAAAGACATCGGACCATGTTTGACGGGACGCGCTGGCCCTACCACCACCTCAGGCCGGGCGACATAAAAGGGAGCCTATTGGTTATCGGCATTTTTGCTGCCGTGGGCCTTGTTCTGCTGCTCTTTCTGGGTCGCCGCACAGATACGAACTTCGGCTTCGGCCCCGAATGGCAATGCACGCCGATGCCGAAGGGCGACCCGATCTGCGTCAAGCTGGTCGGCAAAGAAGAGACGAAGTGATGGGCAGCCTTACCGCCTGATCACCACCGGCTGCCGCCGCTGCTCCCAGCCCTCGCGTTCCAGCGTCGGCAGATCATGCTCCTCGCTGGCATAGCCGAGGCAGAAATAGCCGATCAGCGTCCACTCAGGCGGGGTGTCGAGGATTGCGGCCATCTCGGCGGCGTCGAGGATCGACACCCAGCCCATGCCGATGCCTTCCGCCCGCGCCGCCAGCCACAATGTGTGCACCGCCATGACGGCCGAATAGTCGATGGTTGCCGGCATCGTCATGCGGCCGAGCCCATGGCCCTGTTGCGTCGTGCGGTCGGCGAAAACCGCGAACTGGCAGGGCGCTTCATTGAGACCGGCGAGCTTCAGCCGGGCATAGAGAGCGGCGCGCTCGCCCGAAAAGCATGCCAGCGCCTCGGCATTGCAGCGCTCGAAACAGTCTCTCACCGCGCCCCGCCGCTCGGCGCTGTCGACCACCACGAAGCGCCACGGCTGGCTGAGACCGACGGAGGGCGCGATGCAGGCAAGCTCCAGCAGCCGCTCCAGCGTACCCTCGGGCAAAGCCGTCCGCTCGAAGCGCCGCACATCCCGGCGCCAGCGCAGCAGCGCGACCAGCCCGGAGCGAAAATCGTCGGTGAAATCGGGGGGTGGTGGCATGGCGATCAGGAGACTTGTGTGGGGAATAGGCAGTCGGCAGTAGGCAGTAGGCAGTAGGCAGTACAGCGCTCAGACCCTAATGCCTACTGCCTATTCCCTAAGCTGCTGCCGCCGCCTCCTTCCAGCAATGCCGGTTGAACGGACGGGTCGCGTCGTGTCCGACGAGTTCATAGAACAGAATGGTCATTGGCGGCTGCGTCCTCGCGGTCTAATTAGGCGTCTGCGGCTGAAGCGGAACTCGTCGGCGGGAAAAAAGATGAAACAGCATTTCATGATGTTCGCGGCCTACAATCAATGGGCCAATGGCCGCATCTACGATGCCGTGACCGAGCTCGACGAGGAAGAGTTCAACCGCAATGTCGGTGCCTTCTTCGGCTCCATGATGGGCACGCTCAATCATCTGCTCGCCACCGACCGCATCTGGATGAAACGCTTCACCGGCGAGGGTGACGCGCCGACGAAGCTCGACGCCATCCTGCACCGGGCGCTGCCTGGCCTCAGGCTGGCGCGTGAGGCCGAGGACAGGCGGATCGCCGACTGGGTGGGCGCCTTGAGCGACAAGGCCTTGTCCGGCCGCTTTTCCTACATGACCGTTTCCGACATGCGCACCGTCTCGCAAAGACTGGCGCCGGCGCTGGGCCACGTCTTCAATCACCAGACCCATCACCGCGGCCAGGCGCACGCCATCCTGACCATTCTCGGCCGGCCTTCGGTGCAGCTCGACCTGGCGTTTTTCCAACGCACCGACGAAGGCCGCGCCTACGCCTGATTTCTTGACGGCGGTTTGCGTTTGAAGACGCCGGAGGCGACATCCCTCGGTGCTTTGTGCCATCTGCGACCTGGCCGCCGATACCAGTGAACCGCCTCTGGACGCGACGGACAGCGCCAAAGCCTCAACCTCCAGCCTGAATCCCAAGCCGGGTTTTTGAAGCCCGTGGTTGCACGACGCTGCCAGGTGGCTTGTGCCGCCCTTTGGCGCCGCCCCTTGCTCGCTACAACCTGCTCCATTTTTCAGTAGAGTTTCTATTTAATAAATTCAACAAAGTTTAAATATTGAAGCAAAAACATATTTTTTTTTAGAAACCGAGTACACTGATTGAGAACTACAACGGCCTATGTCGAAAAAAATAAAGAAACTATAAGGAAGACTCGTGCGTAGCTGTGAGTGCATAAGCATATGTCTGCTTTGGTTTGCTGGCATGTTGCAATGCACAAAGCAGAACGGCAACAAGGAGAGTGTCATGGTTAATATCACTCAAAAAATCGCTAGAGCACTGGCGGCGGGTGCAATTATCGTTATTTTTGCCGCTCCCGCGAATGCAGGAGGCGGAATTGGCGTCGGTGTCGGCGCATCTATCGGCGGTGCTGGCGGCATCAACGTCGGTGTCGGCGTCGGCATTGGCGGAACGCCGGGCACGCCCGGTACGCCGGGTACGCCCGGCACTCCAGGAACTCCTGGAACACCAGGCACACCTGGGACACCCGGTGTCGTCGCCAGCATGTCGAACAGCCAGCTGACACGTATGAAGAAGCGCTGCGTCGATGTGCTCGCCAGTGAGGGCACCTACGACAGCGATCTGCGGCAGCTATGCCTTATGATCTCGCGTCGCTGAGACAGGTTTCGCCGGGAGTGTCGAACCAGCCGTGAGGCTTTACGGCACTCTCCTACCGCATGGCCCAGACTTCCCGAGGGACATGCGCTGACGAGAAGCCTCCGGCCAGTCGGAAAGCCCGCCGCGCAAGTGGCGGGCTTTTTGTGACCGCCGGCATCTTCACGGCAATCGGTCACACTTTCGATTAACCGTTAACCACATTAGAATTGAAGGCAAGGGTTTAGGGTTTCATTTGTGTTCCCGCTGCAAAATAGCGAACACAGTGGGAGAAATTGGCATGCGGGTCGATCTGTCGCCCACGAGCTGGGGCAGGGTCATAGCAGTCACGGTTGTCGGCACGGCGATCTGCATCGCGGCGGCCTTCCTTGTCGATTCCTACAATTTTCCGTCGCTGTCGCCCGAAGCATTGCGCTGGGCGCAGCTCACCGACCTGTTGCTGCCGCTCGTGCTGGGTGGGTCGTTCTTCTCTTTCCTTATGTACAAGATGCGCCAGCTGGCGATCGCCCAGAAGAATCTGAGCATCGTCGCGGCAACCGACAGCCTGACCGCGGTGTTCAACCGCGGCGCGTTTTCGATGCTGGTCGAGGCCTATCTCGAACAGGCGCGCAGCCAGGCCGTCGTCGATGCCGGCGCCCTGCTGATCGTCGACGCCGATCATTTCAAGACTATCAACGATCGATTGGGCCACGATTGCGGCGATCAAGCGCTCAAGCTGATCGCGCAGACGATCAAGGCTCAGCTGCGCGGCGCCGACATCGTTGGACGCATCGGCGGCGAGGAGTTCGCCATCTTCCTGCCTGGCGCCGACCCGTCGCAGTCCTGGCTGGTTGCTGAGGGGATCCGGCGGCGCATCCGCGAGGTCGAGTTTGCTCCGGGTGGACGGCCCTGTCCGCTCTCGGTGAGCATCGGTGGCGTCGCCTTCAGCGGACCGACCACCTATGCCGACATGTTCCTGACGGCCGACCGGCACCTCTACAAGGCCAAGTCCAACGGCCGCGACCAGGTCAGTTTCGAAACGACCGGGCCGCGCGCCCTGCTGGCCGGTGATCCGACGTTGCATTGAGGGTGAGCCTGCATGGCGTGCGTGGTGTTACAGGAACACCGATCTGACATAGCGTAGCGGGGCGGTTATCTTCCAGGATGTCGATTTCAGCAGGGCCTGGTTCGTTGCAATGAGACTCTGGATTTGTTGGTGTGCGGCCGCGATCTGCAAGCTTAGCTCATCCCGGCTTACGGCAACTTCGCGCAGCTCCCGCTCCGCCTCCTTGAGCAGATCGACATCGGAATCATGCAGGACAGGGGCGTTCTTCGAGAGACTGATATAAAACTCATGCAGGTGTAACTGACCCGGTTCATTCTTGTGAAACGCAAGTTCCCCCGACTTGATGTATCCGAGCGAACGAAGTTTCTTGATCAGAAATCGGAACGAGGCCGGCGTGAACTGCCACGCGTGAGCATCGTAATAGGCCGTGTCTACCTGAACGGCTTCGAACATGCTTTTTGCCTCTTCGTCGCTTTGCAGGAAGGCGACATCGTCAAAGGTCGGCTCGAGCCAGACGGTCTGTTTGGCCTTGGTGCAAACATACGAAACCTGGTCAAACAGAATTCCCGGCGTGTGGCGTTTGCGCTTTTCCGCATGGGCCTGCAGCGTCTGACCGACAGTGGACAGCGGCCGTAGCGCATCGAAGCAAAAGCGCTTGTCTGGTACGGCCAGCACAAGCCGTCCCCCGGGTTTCAGCAGTGTTTCGCAGTCTTGGAGGAAACGAACGATGTCGGTGACATGTTCGATCACATGCGAGGCAAAGATGAAATCGTATCGTTGCTCATAGCCGATGGTCTCGAGCAGAGTGCGGCCGTCCGAGACATAGTCGACCTCTTCGATCTTTGATGCATCGTCGCGATATTTCTCGCGCAGGCTGGCGGCGTCGGCATGGTCGACGATTTCGACATTGTAGCCACGGCGCTTTGGCAAAAGAGGATTGTAGCTTGGTCCGATTTCCAGGCCGAAGCCGCTCGGATCGAATAATGAAAACAGCAACTCATTCCTGTTCAGCATATCCCATTCCTGTCGTTATGGAGGTTTGGCGGGTGCCTTGCGGCCGTTTTTCGAACACGACCACGCTGTCGTAGACGGCGATACAGGCTGTCGATCGGGTGAAGGTAGAGACGGGGATCGCGCCTCTTGCGTGTGCCGCGTTTATCTCATCAAGCTTGTCCTTGACGAACTCCATGAAAGTCCCGGCTCGCTTCAGGCCGCCCTCATACTCATCCCAATACGCAGTATGAAGATCCTCGACGAGGTAAACGCCATGAGGGTCGACCTTGTCATACAGCAGCTCAAAGCTCTTCATTACGTGTCGCATGATATGACTTCCGTCATCGATGATGATGTCGAAGGCATCATATCTGTCGATGATCTGGTTGATCAGCGCCGGATCGTCTTGGCTGCCAGTGAATATCTCTATGCCGACTTCGTCATGCGCTTTGCAGATCGGATCGATATCGATGCCAATTACGCGAGCGCCGTGGCCGAAGTAAGCCTTCCACATCTGAAGGGAGCCGCCTCCGGACACGCCTATCTCGAGAATCGTTGGCGCTCTGTTTCTGAAGCGTTCGAAATGGCGCTCGTAGATATCGAAATAATGGAACCACTTATGAAGCCGCTTTCCTCCATTATTGAGAAAGTATCTGTGTAGAAATCCGTCTCCCAGCATCTGAAATCGACCCCAATACCAATATCTCGCGAGAGCCGCGCTGCCATGCCCGGCGCGACAACGCAGCCAGACTGGAGACCGGGAGTGGGGAGCAATTACTTGCTGGCCGTCGCGTAGGGAATGCGCCGAAGCCAACTTGCATAGTCGGACAGGCTATTGCCAGACGCCGCTAATTGCGAGAACCCGGCTTACAAAGCTACGTGTAAATTCCAAAGATGCCAGTTTCGCAACCAAGTGGCTGCCGAGGAAAGGCCGTATCGCCCGCATGATCAGCCATCGCCTGATCCTCATTGTCGGCGTGATCCTGTCGATAAGCGCAAGTGCCGGCATCAGCAGTTCAGCGCTTCCGCACTGGCCTGCAATCCGGTAGGTGCCAGCCGCACTGCGAAAGAAACGCGGCGTTATCAGGTCTCTGGCGTAGTAGCGTCGCAAGGGAACATCGTCAGGAAATGCCACCAGAAGTTTGTCTGCGTAGATTAGAGCCGACCTGGCCATTCTTGCGCTGTATGACGCGGAGTCACCATGAATGCGCCACGCGGACAAGGCCTCTCTCAGAAACCTGTTGGTGTAGCCCGCCCTGAACAGCCGCAGAAAAAGATCGTCGTCCTCGTAGCCGGAAAGCCGCTCGTCAAATCCACCTACCGCCTCGAACGCTTCGCGAGAGATGAGGGAGGCAGACGGGAGGACATACATGTTCTGGGACAGGCAGTTGAAGATCGTCCGTTTCGGATGTTCTGAACCAAGTCGCTTGAGCATCTGCCGAACCACTAAATTTCCATCCCGATCGTATTCGTCAAGGTCACTGTAGACCCATCCGAATGGACCTACCTGAGGCTCAGGCCCTGCCGCAGCTTCCAAAGTCTCGAGATGCTTTGGGTACCACCAGTCGTCTTGGTCAAGAAAAGCGATCAGGTCGCTTTTGGAGTTGCGGACGCCCATATTGCGGGCCGACGATTGACCGCCGTTCTCTTTCGTCAGGACACATACCCGGTTGTCGCCCCGGGCAACTTCGCGAGCGACTTCAGCACCACCGTCGGTGGAACCATCGTCGACAATGATTACCTCATCTGGCGGACGAGTTTGCTCGAGCACGCTTTTCAGCGACGCTCCAATGAAATTTCGACCATTGTAGAGCGGTATGCAGGCAACGATCGATCGTTTCATCTAATAAAACCTTCACGGTGGCCAAGAACCGAATAACTCAAGCATTTAGGGTTTCATATCGAGGAAGTAAGCTTGTAAGATCGATCCTAAGGTTTTCGACATCCGGAATGAGGTTTGGCGGTACTTTCACCGATAAATCATTCTCTTCCAATGCCCGAAGAACAGAGAGAGCACGACGGTTCTGGCCTGCATATTTTAACGAAAGCGCTTCGTGATACTTCGCCCGCCAGATTAAATCGGCTTCGACGCCCGCTACCGAGGAATCGATTGACAGCTTTTTCCGGCACAGCAGATGTGCCGCACAGAGATGCTCGGCCGCGTGCAGGTAGTCGCCCTTGTGGATGAGCAGCAGCATTCCGCGATAGTAGGTCGAAGCCGCTATGCAAAGCGGCCACCGGTCGGCAAACTCCGCCAACGTGTTTATGTCATCCAGTCTGGGCCGCGCATCAGCAAGAATTGAAGCGAAGCTCTTTTCCGCCAGTTCGTACTTGCCGTGATCGATGGCCCCGCGAAAAAGGCGATAGCGCAAGCCGATTGCCAACGAAGAACCAGGAGTGGCGCGCGAAACCGCATTCTCCAGATACCAAAGGATCTTACTCTGCCAACTTTCGGTGGGTTGGAATTCGATCGGTTTGCGCGATGCATAGAACAAGGTGCTGTCTGCGCTTTTGTCGACGGATACGAATGGCAATCCCGCTTCATCGAACAGCCGTGTCAGCGCTTCAGCGCTAAAGAGGATCGTGTGAGCTCCAGGTGACAGCAGAGCCAGAAGGGTGGATTGTTCAGTGGCAGGATTGATCCGCTCGGGATTGGGCGTGGTCAGGACAATCACCCCATCCTCGGCCAAATACGATTTAAGGATTGCCAGAAAGCCGGTCACATCGTGAATGTGCTCGATTACCTCCGAGCAATGCACCACATCGTACAGATATTGTGGATTGGCGTTCAGCGGCGCAAAATCGCGGACGATATCGAGGCCGAGTTGATCCCGCCCCGCGCCACCATACTGTGAAGGCTCGAAGCCCTTGGCCTCCCAGCCGGCGATGGTGCGAACGGCATCCAGGGCAAAGCCGAAACCGCAACCGATATCGACGACTCTGCCGACTCGACCTTCTGGAACGACCCTGAGAATGTTCCGCGCGACAGTGTCGATGGAGGCGTTCATTTCAACGTAGTTGCGGATACCCAACGGGTTGGTGTGTTCCGTATAGTCGATTGATGGGAACGGGTGATAAATCAGCGACGCACATTGATCGCATCGGTAGAGCGACATCGTGCCGGCGCTCAAAACTTTTGCCTTGGCATTGGCGCCACCACACGCTGGGCAAACGAATTCCGCCGGGGCCGGTGGGCAGTCGAAGTTTATGAATCCCCTCTCTGGCATCGTTGTGATCAGTGCTTCGGATAGGCTTTGCTGTGGTCCATGGAATCGCTGCGCTGGAGCGGCCAGGAAACCGCACCATCCGGAAGATCGAAAGTCTTGCGCGCCAGGACATAGGACGCCGCCATTCCATCGTGGAGCGCAAATTCGAGCATGGGACCTTCCCGGAACGCCGGGTGCACATACATTTTGACCGGCGTCGTCATTCCGACTTCGAGGATCTCGAAGCCCATCTCGGGTGCGAACAGGACTTTCAAGCCTTCGCTCGAAATCCGCCAGAAATCGTTGGGCATTTCATGGACTGGAAAGGCTTGAGGCACCGAGTGCAGGGTCAGGCCTCCGACCTTCAGCACCCTGTTGATTTGCGCCGCCAGCAGCCACGGACAACTAAGATGCTCCATCACCGCATAAGAGAATATTCCGTCTATTGAGCCGGGCTCGAAATGCTCACCCAGGAAATGTGCGTCTGCCACAACGTCGACGCCTGGCGCTTCATGAATGTCGACACCGATGAACTTGCACTCGGGCTGGAACTGCCCTGCCTGTAGCGAAGATGACGGCCCCACGACACGCGCACCGATTTCCACGACGACACCACCGGTCCTCTTCATCTCATCGGCAAAGCGCCGTTGCGTGAACATCGGCTCGGGAAGGACAGTATTGACAGGATGATTGGCCGAAAGTGCGGAGATTTCGAATTCCGCCGAGCCATCGACGGTCTCAATTTCCAAAACCACCGGCCGGAAGGGACTGCAGGCCAAGTAGGCCGAGAAGCCGCATTTCATTGAATGCAGTGATGGGAAGAAGGTCGCCAAGTCTGATCGGTCGTGGAAGTCCGAAACCTCTACCCGAAAATCCCCGCTCTTCAGCCGCATCGCCGTGATCGGGACGTCCCAAGCATGGGCCCAGCCTTTTACGAACACGCCATACGTATCGCACCACAGATTGTCGATCAAATGGACAAATTTTTCGGCATGCGGTGCTTCGGCATGCGGTGGCTCCGCAGAAGATTCTTCGGGAGGCGGTGCTTCGGAAGGTGGCGCTTCGGGAGGCGGTGCCGCAAAACTCAGCGAATTTGTCGTGTCGAGGTCAGGCTGTTTTCGAAAAGCAAAAAGCTGTCGAAAACCGGGTCGACCGGCTGCTGTGAACAGAGAGCCAAGATTGGCTCTATTCAAAAGGCTGCCTAGTCGGTACGTCAATATACCTTGTGTATTCTGCAACGCCCCACCCATTCCTATGCTGATATAGTTGTTGGTTTCTGCTAAATAACGTGTTCAGCGCACAGGTCGCTTGATCGTCCTCCCGGTTCACCAAGGCACGTTAGCCATCAAAGCTTGATCGCACAATATGCTCTGAGAGTTATGTACATCAAGAATTGATCTACGTGGGGTGCGAGTTTTCGTAAAGCAAAAATTGAAAATTGCGCCCAAGTTTTGGTGCAGCGGCGGCCAACATATTTGTTTCCGTGGCGCAGGTAAAACTATCGCTTCTGAGAACGACTTCGCGATAACCACGATGTTACACGAAAGCGGTGGAGAATGTCGTTATACAAACGAAATCTCGATTTTTCTGGCGATAAGCAGCCGTCAGCCGCCGTCAGCAATCCGTTCATCTCTTAGCATTAATCTTGGCGAGCTGATCTTCGGCCCAACGAGGGCAGGGTGCCTCAAGGCGGTGCCGGTCATAGGAGATGGATTGGCTGGCAGCGCACCGCGTCCATCCTGTCGACCAGATCCTGACCAAATCGGCGTCGTTCCTGCCGGTCTTCGCGCTCGATTTTCGACCCCCGCCATACTGATCTTCACATTGGTCTATCAGTGGCAGTCGCTGTTCATCCATTCGACACGCGTATCAGGGTCGGGCCGTTGAAATGGCTGCTGGCGTCACCGCGATTTCATCACTGGCATCATGCCAATGAGCGCGAAGCCTGGGACAAGAATTTCGCCGGGCAGCTGCCCTTTGCTCGACATGCTGGGAGGCACATTGTTCATGCCCGACAGGATGCCGCAGAAATACGGCTCCGATGACCCGGTTCCCTCGCTCTATCATCGGCAGCTTGCCTATCCCTTTGTCGGCGATCAACTCTTTGTCGGCAACACCGAACAGACCGCCCCGCCGGCAAGGCTGGCAGAGGCCTCGCCGACGTCTGCCGGCAAGTCCGAGTGATCTTTTTTGCTGGGCAGGCCTGGTCCCGGCCGTCTCAGACGGCGTAGCCGCCATAACCGTGTGCGACCGGCTTGACCGAGACGGTCGGCTGGACCGCGGGCCAGAGGATGCCTGCCGTGACTGCAAAGGTGATCAGGGCATCGCGTGCGGCCTCGGTCGAGATTTCTCCGGCGCGCGCCGCCTCGCAGGCCCTCACCGCCGCGCCATAGCTCAGGCGCCGGCGTGACGGCGGAAATTCGGTCAGGAAATCATGCATCTCGAACAGCGAGGCAAGCATGCGTTTGTGGCCGGCGCCAACGCTAACGGCAACCGGGGTGAAGAACATCGCGTCGTGCATTCTGGCCTCTCTGGATGGGCGGAAGGGCAGCGGTCGCCGCCCTCCGATCGCGGGTTGGACGCCAGAAAACGCGGCCGGCGGCCCGAGGTTCCCTGAGAGATGCCATGACAGGACGATTTGCTTCTTGAAGTCGCTCCCCGGCCGGCAATTCGCGGTTGCGGCTATTTCCACATGCCGCGCATGCGGGCGCCGAGGTCGACGCGGACTTCAGGTCTGTGGCGCGGATCGTCCTTTGCGTGGACGCTCGCCCAAGAGGTCTGTTCGAAAGCGCCGAGGATCGAGGCCGGGATGAAACGGGTTCGCGAGGCATAGACGTGGCGGTCGCCGCGCGCTGCCTGGCCGTGAGTGAAGAAGCGCTGCGGCGTCACCAGATGCAGGCCGTCCTTGGCCCGCGTCATCGCGACGTAAAGCAGCCGGCGCTCCTCCTCGATGTCTTCCTTGGTGCCGACGCCGAGATCGGCCGGGATGCAGCCATCGATGGTGTTGAGCACGAAGACGTTCTTCCATTCCTGGCCCTTGGCCGAATGAATGGTCGACAGGATCAGATAGTCCTCGTCGCGGTGCGGCGGCCCGGCCTGGTCGCTGGTCGCATCTGGTGGATCCAGCGTCAGCTCGGTCAGGAAGCGCTCGCGCGAAGCATAGCCGGAACCGATCTGCTCGAGCTGCATGAGGTCGGCCCGCCGCGTCGTCGCATCCTCGTGGATGCGCTCAAGATGCGGCTCGTACCACAGCCTGACCTGTTCGAGATCGGCCGGCCATTTCCCCGACCGGGCGCGCAGGCCGGAATAAAGCGCAACGAAGGCTGGCCAGTCCTCAGCCGCGCGTTGCGGCGGCCGGTAGCGGGCCAGCCCCATTTCCTCGTCGAGCGAAGTCGCCATGGTCTCGACGATGGTGCTCGCCGCCGAAGGGCCGATGCCGGGCAGGAGCTGCAGCACGCGGAAGCCGGCGACGCGGTCGCGCGGGTTCTCGGCAAAACGCAGCACCGAAAGCACGTCCTTGACATGGGCGGCGTCGAGGAATTTGAGCCCGCCGAACTTGACGAAGGGGATGTTGCGGCGCGTCAGTTCGATCTCCAGCGGGCCGCTGTGGTGCGAGGCGCGAAACAGCACCGCCTGCGATTTCAGCACCGTGCCGGCCTCGCGCTCGGCCAGGATGGCCTGGCAGACATAGTTCGCCTGCTCGGCCTCGTCGCGCACGCTGACCAGTTTCGGCCTTTGCGAGGATTTGCGCTCCGACCAGAGGTTCTTGGTGAAGCGCTCCGACGCCTCCGAGATGACCGCGTTGGCTGCCGCCAAAATAGTCACGGTCGAGCGGTAGTTGCGCTCCAGCATGATGACATCGGCGGCTCGCGCGAATTGTTGCGGGAAATCGAGGATGTTGCGCACTTCCGCGGCGCGAAACGAATAGATCGACTGCGCGTCGTCGCCCACCACTGTCAGTCCGGCGCCGTCCGGCTTCAGCGCCGAAAGGATCGAGGCCTGCAGCCGGTTGGTGTCCTGGTATTCGTCGACCAGCACATGGTCGAAACGCGAGCCCAGATGCGCCGCGATCTCCGGCTCGGCGGCCATCTGCGCCCAGTAGAGCAGGAGGTCGTCGTAATCGAGCACGTTCTGCGCCTGCTTGGCCTCGACATATCGGGCGAACAGCTCTTTCAGCTGTTCTGCCCACCCCGAGCACCACGGAAAGGCCGAACCCAGCACCTCGCCAAGCGGCGCCTGCGCGTTGACGGCGCGCGAATAGATCGCCAGGCAGGTGCCCTTGGTCGGAAAACGGCTTTCGGTCTTCGAGAATCCAAGTTCATGCCGGGCAAGATTCATCAGGTCGGCGGAATCCTCGCGGTCATGGATGGTAAAGGCGGGGTCGAGGCCGATCGTCAGCGCATAGTCGCGCAGCAGCCTGGCGCCGATGCCGTGAAACGTACTGGCCCAGGCCAGCGCGTCGGCGATGACGGACGCGTCTCGGCCCAGCACCTCGCCGGCGATGCGTTCGACCCGCCTGGCCATTTCGGTGGCGGCGCGGCGCGAGAATGTCATAAGCAGAATGCGTCTGGGATCAGCCCCCTTGACGATCAGATGCGCAACCCGGTGGGCGAGCGTGTTGGTCTTGCCGGAGCCGGCGCCGGCGATCACCAGCAGCGGCCCGGCGATCTGGCCGTCGCCATGTTCGACGGCGAGCCGCTGCTCGGCGTTGAGCTTCGTCAGATAGGCGGGCTGCAAGGACGAATCATTGATGGCGATGGTCATCGCCTATCAAGCATCGTTTCCGCTTTGTTCGCAACGGGCCGAAGTCGCCCCTATCGCCGTGGCGCGACACCCGTCGCCGCCGACTGGCGCCGCAAGGTGGCGCGTTCGTCGCCAGGCACCGGCAACGGATCGAAATTGTCGGGCACGTCCTTGATGATCTCCTTGGCGATGCGATAGGTCGCGTAAGCGAAAAGGCCGGTAATGAGCAGACGGATCATGGCGCGATCTCCTTTGGGCAACCAACCTCAGAGCCGCCGTTTGGTTCCAGCCGACGCGGCGTCGTTTGCGAGCGTGCAACCAAAGCCGAACCACCTCGTTGCCTTACGAAGAACCACCTCGTTGCCTTACGAAGGAGAGGGCAGACCTAGGAGGTCGCCATGAAGAGGCTTCTGATTCTGCTAGCCGCCAGCTTGGCGCTCGCCGCCTGCGACGGCGACATCCAGCCAACCAAAGCCCCGGTGCTCGATCAAACTCCGCAGACGGATTCGGCGCCAAAGCCGGCGGCCAGCGGCGATCAGCCGGCGCAATGATCGTTTTAGCGGGACGACAAGGCTGAAGGTAGCCTTCGGGAGAAGAAGGCCGGCGCCGCTTGGGAGGTGAGCTGATAGCGCCGGCCAGGCGGATATCAGGTCCGCCGCAACAACCGAAGATAGCTGAGTCTCTCGCCTGCGTCATGAGGTGGCAGTTTTCGTGCCGGTTCTGCTCGTGCCGTCTGCGCAAAACCAGCTGAAACGGCCGCAAATCCCGCAAGGCCGCGGAAAGAATCCGACCTCAGGCAATGGCCTTGCGCAGCACCGGGCCGCCGGCAATCCCGGCGTCCAGCTGGCACTGCGTCAGCGCCGCCTCGGCCATGATCCACTGCTTGAACAATTCCACCTTGCGCGTGTAGGGCGCGGTGACCGGGCAGACGAAATACCAGCCGGCGGTGTTGGGGTGATGCACGGCAAACGGCGCCACCAGTCTCTCTGCGCGGATCTCGCTCGCCATATAGGCGCGGTTGGCGACTGCAAAGCCCATGCCGGCATTGGCCGCCTCATAGGACATCATGCAGGAATCGAAATAGATGCTCTTGGTCTCGCCGAGCACGGAACTCGCGCCGGCAAAACCCAGCCACGACTGCCAGTTCTGCGTGCAGGTGTCGGAATGCAGCAGCGTGAAATGCCTGAGGTCGTCCGGCGTCACCTTTGACGGCGGCCTGTCGCCGAGAACTTCGTGGAACAGCTTCCTGCTGCACACCGGCGTCAAATCCTCCTTGAACAGCAGCTCCGCCTTGAGGTCGGGAAAGCTGCCGTCGCCATAGCGGATCTCGAGGTCGAACTCGGAGGTGGCGAACTCATTGGTGGCGTAGGAGGTCGAGACCCGCATTTCGATTTCGGGATATTGCCGCTGGAACAGCGGCAGGCGGGCAAACAGCCAGCGCGCCGCGAAAGTCGGCAGCACCGAAATCTTCAGCACATGCGCCTGCGACTGTCCGGTCGCCTCCATGCTGGCCGCCACGATGCGCTCCAGCGCCTCGCGAACGCGCGACACATAGGTCTCGCCTTCGGGTGTCAGCGACACCGCATTGCCGCCGCGCTGGAAGATCTTGAAGCGCAGCTGTTCCTCGAGGCTTTTAACGCGCTGGCTGACGGCGGAAGCAGTAATAAACTGCTCTTCGCCCGCGCGCGTGAAGTTACGGTGCCGGGCGGCACTTTCGACAATCTTCAGCGAATTGAGGTTGACCTGACTGAGCAGACGCACGCGTTTCGACCTTAAGCTGGGCTTACACTAGCACCAGCATTCCTAATTTTACAGGGGTGGGGAAATTAATCGACAGTTTACCAAGTGATGCCCCCATCCTGGAGAAGTAGAATGAACGCCCATACCATACCTGAACTGCGCTACGCGATGAGCCGAGAAGCCATTATCGGCCATGAGACGGCCTGGAAAGTGTCGGGTTTCGGCGTTGCGCAGTATCTGCATGGCTACGACCCGGCGCTGCTGGCGGCGATCGAAGAGGCGGCGTTGAAGCTCAAGGCCAGCCACGCCGTGCACAAGCACCTCGACCTTACCTTCATCACCGGCGCCGACCGTTTTATCCCGGAGATCAAGGAGTTGCTGCATGACAAGCTGCGCCTGGAACGTCTGTCCGACATGATGGGCGCCAAGCTCGAGCCCTATCCGCTGTCGATCGTCGGCTCGACCGTCACTTTCATGAATCCCAAGGACGGCGCCGTCGATTGGCATTGCGACGGTGTCCCGGTCACCGAACTCATTCCGCTGTCGATCAGCAATCCGCTGGTCGGCGGCCATCTCGAAATCTACTGCGACGATTCCGAGACCGGCCGCGCCATCCTTGAATCCGGCCGCGAGATTCCGCGCAACCAGGTCATGCGCATCGACCACAAGATGAACTACGCCACGCTCGGCCAGTTTCTCGGCGTCCTGCACCGCACCGCGCCGATCCAGCTCGGCTCGCGCGTCACGCTGGTCCTCAACCAGCGCTCGGTGGCCAAGCCTTATGTCGACGACAATCGCATGTTCTATCTCGCAGCCGACAATGATCACGATCGCGAATGGGTCAACGAACTGGCCGAAGACGTCTGGACGAACCAGCTGCCGGCCTATCGCCGCTTCGAGGAAGAGCGTCCGGTTGCGGCGGCGACCGATGCGCCGGTCCCGGGCGGATCAAGGGAATCATGGTAGCCAGAGCATAGAAGTGGACACCGGTTTGGCCGTCGGTAACATCATGGTCGGCGATAAGGACAAGGCACCGTCGCGCCGATTCCGGGATGGATCCGGCTCGCCATCGGCCCTGGTCTTCGCCGCCGGCGCGGTCGCCCTGTGGTCGACCAACGCGCTGGTCGGCAAATCCCTGCTGGCCAGCCATCCGGTGTCGCTCGTGCAGTTGCTGCAATTTTGTGGAGCGGCTCTGGTGTTCGCCGTCATCCATCTGGCGAGCCGGAAGAGCGGCCTGCAAGAGGCAGCCTTTGCCAAGGGTGCTGACGGCACCCTGGCGCCGGTCGCGGTCGGCTTTATTGGCCTGGTCGGCACCATGGTGCTGCAATACATCGCCTTTGCCTCCATGCCGGTGATCGAGGCCAATCTCGTCGCCTACACCTGGCCGCTGATGGTCGCGGCGGCGGTCATCGTGCTGGGCAAGCGGCAACGCCCCGCGCTGCTGGGTTTGACTGCCGTGCTTGGCTTTGTCGGCGTGGCGCTGGTGATCTCGGGTGGTCGCGGCCAGCCTTTTCTCCAGGGCAGCATCGTAGGCTATCTCGCTGCCTTCGGCTCGGCGCTGTGCATGGCCTTCTATTCGATTGCGGTCGCCCGCCTGGCCACACCGTCGGAGCGTTTGCTTTTGCCTTCGGCGTTGGTCGGCGTCGGCCTGACCTTGCTGTGGTGTATTCACGACGGCGCAGCCTGGCCATCCAGCGAGCACCTCCTGCTTGGCCTCTATCTCGGTGCCGGTCCGATGGGGCTGGGATATTATTTCTGGTCGCGCGCCTTGAAGCTTGAAGGCGGCGGCAAGGTTGCGGTCATCGCCTATCTGACGCCGATCGCATCGACGCTGCTGCTGACATTTTCGGGCGAAAGGCTGACGCTGACCGCGATAGCCGGTGCGGTCCTCGTCATCGGCAGCTGTATTGCGGTGGGCATAGAACGCTCGGAGGCTGAAGATGCTTGACGACGATGAACGCCTCGCCAGACAGGAAGCATTCTGGCTGATCAAGGAGTTCGGCGCCGAGGCGCCGCTTTATGCCGCCATGAAGGCCGAAAAGGCGATAGAGCAAAAAGATTTCGGCCGGTGCGCCCGCTGGAAGCGCATTCTGGAGATACTGGCCGACTCCAAACCTGCGGCGTCCGTGCAGTTCAAATCTGCTGGCGCGAAGTCGGCCGTTTCCAAGTATTAGATTTTCTAATTTGCAACGTTGCAACCTGTTGTGGAAACATCCTCCTGTTCCGATTCTTGATCGTTTATTGAGACTTAGCGACCCGTTGGGGGGTGCAGCTAGGTCGATACATCAAGAGAAGTCTTAAAAAAAGCCGGCAACTTCATGACCGGCGGGAGAAACAGAATTGCACACCATCGACAGCAAGACCGCTATTGAACTGACTGCTGACATCGTCTCGGCCTATGTCGGCAACAATCCTCTCCCTGCGTCCGGCCTGCCGGATCTGATCGCCAGCGTCAGCGCATCGGTGCGCAAGCTGGGCAGCATTGCCGCCGTGGAAAGCCCCGCGCTGAACCCGGCTGTCAATCCGAAGCGGTCGGTGTTTCCCGACCACATCGTCTGTCTCGAGGACGGCAAGAAATTCAAGTCGCTGAAGCGCCATCTGATGACCGACCATGGTCTCAGCCCTGAGGAATATCGTGGCAAATGGGGGCTGCCGTCGGACTATCCGATGGTGGCGCCGAACTACTCCGCGACCCGTTCGGCCCTGGCCAAGTCCTCGGGCCTCGGCCGCAAGCCGGCCGTTGCGGCCGCCGCGGCCAAGGTGACGAAGCGCAAACCCAAAGCCTGAACCAGGCAGCCTCTGAAAGTCAGTCTGCAGTTAGCAGTGATGGACGGCGCGCTTAAGGCGCGCCGTTTTCATGCCTTATGCCCCCGCCGGCGCCCAGGCCCTTGCGAAGCGCCGCCCTCCCGTGCAAAAGCCCCGGCATGCTTATCATCAACGATCTTTCGCTCCGCATGGCCGGACGCTTGCTTCTCGATCACGCCTCGCTGACCTTGCCAGCCGGCACAAAGGCTGGCCTCGTCGGCCGCAACGGCACCGGCAAGACCACGCTGTTCAAGGCCATCACCGGCGACTTTCCCTCCGAGACCGGCTCGATCAGCCTGCCCAAGAACACCCGCATCGGCCAGGTGGCGCAGGAAGCGCCCGGCACCGAGGAGCCGCTGATCGAAATCGTGCTCAAGGCCGACCTCGAGCGCACCGCATTGCTCGAGGAGGAAAAGACCGCCACCGACGCGCACCGCATTGCCGACATCCATATGCGGCTGGCGGATATCGATGCGCATTCGGCGGAATCCCGCGCGGCCACCATCCTCGCCGGCCTCGGCTTCGACGACGCCGCGCAGAGACGGCCGGCCTCGTCCTTCTCCGGCGGCTGGCGCATGCGCGTGGCGCTTGCTGCCGTGCTGTTTGCCGAGCCCGACCTTCTGCTGCTCGACGAGCCGACCAACTATCTCGATCTCGAAGGCACGCTTTGGTTGGAAAACTACGTGTCGAAGTATCCGCACACGGTGCTTCTGATCTCGCACGATCGCGACCTGCTCAACCGCGCCGTCAATTCCATCGTTCATCTCGACCAGAAGAAGCTGACCTTCTGGCGCGGCGGCTACGACCAGTTCGAGCGCCAGTACACCGAGCAGAAGGAGTTGCAGGCGAAGGGCCGCGTCAAGCAGGAAGCCGCCCGCAAGCACATGGAATCCTTCGTCGAACGCTTCCGCGCCAAGGCTTCGAAGGCGAGACAGGCGCAGTCGCGCATCAAGGCGCTGGAGAAGATGAAGCCGATCGCGGCGCTCGTGAACGACACGGTGCGGCCGTTCTCTTTCCCCGAGCCGGTGAAAACGGTGGCCTCGCCGATCATTGCCTTGAACAACGTCAATGTCGGCTACACCGAGGGCCAGCCGATCCTGAAGAAGATGACGCTGCGCATCGATGCCGACGACCGCATCGCGCTGCTCGGCGCCAACGGCAACGGCAAGTCGACCTTCGCCAAGCTTCTGTCGGGCCGGCTGAAGCAGGAGAGCGGCACCATGACGGTCGCGCCGGGCCTGAAAGTGGCGATCTTCGCCCAGCATCAGCTCGACGACCTACGCCCGGATGAAAATGCCTATGAGCATGTCCGCCGGCTGATGCCGGAAGCGCCGGAATCCAAGGTGCGTGGTCGCGTCGCCCAGTTCGGTCTGACCACCGAAAAGATGAACACCGCCGCCAAGGACCTGTCGGGTGGCGAGAAGGCGCGCCTGCTGATGGGCCTGTCGGCTTTCGAGGGGCCGAACCTGTTCATCCTCGACGAGCCGACCAACCATCTCGACATCGACAGTCGCGAATCGCTGATCCATGCATTGAACGAGTTTCCCGGCGCCGTCATCCTGATCTCGCATGACCGCCATCTGCTGGAAGCGACCGCCGACCGGCTGTGGCTGGTCAAGGATGGCGCGGTCAACCCGTATGACGGCGACCTGGAGGACTACAAGACGCTGGTCACCGGCGTGTCGGGTGACCGCCGCGGCAAGCGCGAGGCCGAGAAGGCATCAAAGGCCGATCGCCGCCGCGATGCAGCCGCGCGCCGCGCCGCCTTCGAGCCGCTGGCCAAGGAAATACGCGCCACCGAAGCGCTGATGGACCGCATCCGCAAGCGCATCGACCTGATCGAGGACGAACTCGCCAACCCGGCGGTGTATGAAAAGGATCCATCGACGGCCACACGGCTCGCCAAGGAGCGCTCGCAGCTGGCGCAGCAGCTGGCCGGCCACGAGGAAAAGTGGCTGACCATGTCGGCCGAGTATGAGGAAGGCACAGCAGAGTAAAGCGGCGCCGTCTCCGCGCTAGCGGATGCTGTCACGTTTGATTGTGTGTTCTGAAAGAAAGCGCCCAGCGGCGGCACACATTTTTTGGGGCTGGTTATAGATCGCCCGCGAGACAATGAGTCGGACGTCCCAGCCGTCAACGATCGTGTTTATGCCGCACCTTGGCGTCGAGGAGCATGGATGCACCTGATCGGCAATTCCGTCTTCCACGATACTGCTGTCGTAATCATCATCGCGGATACAGTATTCATCGGATTTAACTCTGGGATAGCGGCTACTGTTGCTTAAAGTGATATTCAAGAAATTGTCCTTAAGCCGTGCGGGATCGGACAACACAGCCGGCGTCAATTGATCCGTCTTGAGGTCGATAACTGTCTCAAAATCTATGAAAAAGGTTCTTCGCGCGGGCCATTCATACCAGCGGCTTTCTCTGCGTCCTCCCGGGGCAATCGCACCGTTGGTGCCTATCTCTATGGTCACGAACGCTCGTGGCAAGACGACGCGCCACTCAAGGGGCTTTGCCTCAGGCGGAAGACGTTTGCCCCCTTTGAACGGGGTTCGTAGTACGACCCCATAAGGCTCCATGCTTTTGGAAATCATACGAGATGCGCCGAACATTGAAGTGGTGAGGCTTGCGAGAGCCCCGCCCAACAGGAGCAAGGCGCCTGACAATACGACAACCGCAAGAACCAGCCCGACCGCGAGCTTTCGATATTTCATGGATACGGTCCTTCAAAGCCATCTCCATGAATACCCTAGGAAACCAATATCCGCAGTTGAATTTGAGATATGAGCCTAACAGCATGCTAAGCGAGGTGCAGCCCAGCGCCGCGCCGCCTTCGAGCCGCTGGCCGGCCATGAGGAAAGTGGCTAACCATGTCGGTCGAGGATGAGGAAGGCACGGCGCAGTAGGGAGCGGTCCTCCCTTCTCCCCTTGTGGGAGAAGGTGGCCGAGCGAAGCTCGGTCGGATGAGGGGTGTTCCAGGGAACGCCAACGTCTCACTCCGCTGGAACACCCCTCAACCGTCTCGGCGCTGTGCGCCGATCCACCTTCTCCCACAAGGGGAGAAGGAAGAGGTGCCATCTGGCCCTACACGTCGCCGTCATAAACGGTTAGTTTGACCCCATGAACCAGCACGCCAAGCTCCGCATCGGCCACTCCGCCTGTCCACATGATTGCCCGTCGACCTGCGCGCTCGAGGTCGAACTGCTCGAAGGCAATCGCATCGGCCGTGTCCAAGGCGCCAAGTCCAATACGTATACGGCTGGCGTCGTCTGCGCCAAGGTCGCGCGCTATGCCGACCGTGTCCACCATCCCGACCGGCTGCTGAAGCCGCTGGTGCGTGCCGGCGCCAAGGGTGACGGCGTCTGGAAGGTATCCAGCTGGGAAGCGGCACTCGACCTCGTCGCCGAGAAATTTATCGCGGCCGAGGAAAAATACGGCTCCGAGACCGTCTGGCCTTATTACTATGCCGGCACGATGGGGCTGGTGCAGCGCGACGGCATCGACCGGCTGCGCCATGCAAAAAAATACTCCGGCTTCTTCGGCTCGATCTGCACCAATCTGGCCTGGACCGGCTGGATGATGGGAGTGGGCGCCTTGCGCGGTCCCGATCCGCGCGAGATGGCGAAGTCCGACTGCGTGGTGATCTGGGGCACCAATGCCGTGGTCACGCAGGTCAATGTCATGACCCACGCCATCAAGGCGCGGAAGGAGCGTGGCGCCAGGATCGTCGTTATCGACGTCTACGAGAACGCGACGATGAAGCAGGCTGATATGGGCCTTGTGCTGAAGCCCGGCACCGATGGCGCGCTGGCCTGCGCGGTCATGCATGTGCTGTTCAGGGAAGGCATGGCCGACTGCGCCTATCTCGAAAGATACACCGACGATCCGAAGGGGCTGGAAGCGCATCTGGAGACGCGCACGCCGGGATGGGCTTCCGCCATCACCGGTCTTGCCGTCACCGAGATCGAGGCTTTCGCACGCCTCGTCGGCACGACGAGGAAAACCTATTTCCGCCTCGGCTATGGCTTTGCCCGCCAGCGCAACGGCGCGGTCAACATGCACGCGGCATCCTGCATCGCCGCCGTCACCGGCGCCTGGCAATATGAGGGTGGCGGTGCCTTCCATTCCAATTCCGGCATCTTCAAGCTCAACCAGGATGTGCTGGAAGGCGCCGCGATGCGCGATTCCAATATTCGCCATCTCGACCAGTCGCGTATCGGCCCGGTGCTGACCGGTGCAGCGGACGCGCTCTATGGCGGCCCGCCGGTGACGGCGATGCTGATCCAGAACACCAACCCGGTGAATGTCGCGCCCGAGCAGCGGCTGGTGAAGCAGGGTTTCCTGCGTGACGACCTGTTCACCTGCGTGCACGAGCAGTTCATGACCGACACGGCAAAGCTCGCCGATGTCGTTTTGCCGGCAACGATGTTTCTCGAGCATGACGACGTCTACAAGGGCGGTGGCAACCAGCACATCACGCTCGGTCCCAAGCTGATCGAACCGCCGGAAGGGCCGCGCACCAACCATTTCGTCATCGAGCAATTGGCGCAGCGTCTCGGCGTCGCAGACCGGCCGGGCTTTGGCCTGACGGAGCAGCAGCATATCGACATCATCCTCGGCAAGCGCGGGCTGGGCTCCTTCGCCAGCCTCAAGGAAGACAAATGGGTCGACCTGCAGCCGGATTTCGAGGCGGCGCATTTCATCGATGGTTTCGGCCATGCCGACAAGAAATTTCACTTCCGCGCCAATTGGAGCGGGCAGGCGGCGCCCAACCGGCCGCCGAAAATCATGGGCCTGTTCGGGCCGGTGGCGGAACTCCCCGAATTCCCTGACCATGTCGACCTGATCGAGGTGGCGGACGCCGAGCATCCGTTTCGGCTCGCCACATCGCCGGCGCGCAACTTTCTCAATTCGACATTCGCCGAGACACCTGTGTCGAGAGCCAAGGAAGGCCGGCCGGAACTCCTGGTGCACCCGGACGATGCCGCCGCGCTTGGATTGGGCGACGGCGACCGTATCGAGGTCGGCAGCCGGCGTGGCGAGGTGGTGCTGCACGCAAAGCTGTTCGAAGGCCTCAAGCGCGGCGTGGTGATCGCCGAGGGCATCTGGCCAAACAGCGCCCATGAGCGTGGCGAAGGCATCAATGTGCTCACCGGCGCCGATGCGCCGGCACCTTATGGCGGCGCTGCCTTTCACGACAACAAGGTCTGGCTGCGGCCGGCGGGCTAAAGCAATTCCAGGAAAAGTGTGAGCGGTTTTCCGTCCGGAATTGCGTAAAAGAGACTGGCTATCCCGGCAGAGGCACCGTCAGCCCCACCTTGACACGGTCCATGGCAACGAAGGTGCGGAATTTTCGGACATTCTTGCTGTCGAAGAACAGTCTGCGCGTCAGGGCCTCATAGGCCCCCATGTCGGCCGCGGTGATGACTAGGATGAAGTCGGCCTCGCCGGTGACGTAGTAGCATTGCTGCACTTCGGGCTCTGCCGAGAATTGCCGCTTGGCCGCATCGATCAGGTCCGAGCGTTCGCTCTCCAGTTCGACCTCGACGAAAATGGTGATGGGCTGGCCGACCACAAGGGGGTTGATGACAGCGACGTTGCCGGCAATGACGCCGGACTGTTCCATGCGCTTGATGCGCCGCTGCACCGCCGGCGCCGACAGGTTGACGGCTTCGCCGATCAGCCGCTGCGGCGTCGTGTTGTCCCGCTGCAGGATGGCAAGGATGGCGAGGTCGAAACTGTCGAGCGAAGGCGATCGAGGCAAAGCGCTATCCTGGCGAAACAAACTTGCATTTCGAAGCGCCAATAACAGCGCTATTTGCGCCTCGGCTGCAATATGATTTCGTCACACCCAAAGGAGGCCACCCGTGTTCCTGCTCAACAGCAATGCCTTGCACCGCCGGCCGCTCGATCCGGTCGATGCCGAAACGCTGGGGAATGCCGGCGCCGATACGGTCGAGCGGTTTCTGGCCCATCGCGACAATCACCTGGCAACTCCGTTGCATGCATTGCCGACGCTGGCCGGCGAACTCGGCCTCGGCGCCGTCAACATCAAGGATGAAGGCTTTCGCCTCGGTCTCGGCAGTTTCAAGGCGCTCGGCGGCGCCTATGCCGTTTTTCGACTGGTGCTGGAGGAGGCAAGCCGGGCGCTTGGCCGGCCCGTCGACGTGGCCGATCTCGACCGGCCCGAAATTCGGGCGGTCGCTGCCGGCATGACGGTAGCTTGCGCCACCGACGGCAATCATGGCCGCTCGGTCGCGCAAGGTGCACAGTTGGTTGGCGCGAAAGCGGGAATCTTCGTTCACGCCGGCGTCAGCGAGGCGCGCATTGCAGCAATAGCCCGCTATGGCGCCGAGATGATCCGCGTCGACGGCAATTATGACGACTCGGTCAGGCAGGCCGCCGAGGTTTCAGCTGAGCAAGGCTGGACCGTGGTGTCCGACACCTCCTGGCCGGGCTACGAGCGCATCCCCGGTCTGGTCATGCAGGGCTATACGGCGATCGTGCGCGAAGCGTTGGGCCAGTTGCCGCAGCCGCCGACCCATGTCTTCGTGCAGGCCGGTGTCGGCGGTATTGCCGCCGCCCTGGCCGGCCATCTCGCCATCGTGCTCGGTGACGCCAGGCCGACCTTCATCGGCGTCGAGCCGGCCCGCGCCGCCTGCGTTGTCGCAGCCGCCCGGGCGGGCCACGTGGTCAAGGTCGCACACGATCAGCCGACGGTGATGGCGATGCTCGAATGCTACGAGGCCTCGCAAGTTGCCTGGCGCGTGCTGGCCCGGGTTGCCGACGCCTTCATGACGGTGGACGAGGACGAGGCCGTTGCAGTGATGCGGCTTCTTGCCCGGCCGCGTGCCGGCGATCCGGCGATCGTCTCGGGCGAAAGCGGCGGCGTCGGTCTGGCCGGGCTGATCCGGGCGGTGGCCGACCACAAGGCCGCGCTCGGGCTCGACGACAAATCCCGCGTGCTGCTGATCAACACCGAAGGCGCCACAGACCCGCATCGCTATACCGAGCTGGTCGGGCAGAGCCCCGCCGATGTGCTGGCCGGCAAGCTGAAGGCCGAGGCATAGCCATGATCGGGATCGATGCACAGCGTCTGCTTCGCCGCATCCGGGAACTCGGCGCCGTTGGCCGTGACAGTGAGGATAGGCTGATCCGGCTCGCCGCATCCGACACAGACAAACAGGGCCGTGACCTCTTTGTCGGCTGGCTCAGGCAGGCCAGGCTGGAAGTCGCCATCGACCGGGTCGGCAATATTTTCGGCATCTGGCAATGCCCCGACAATGCCGGGCAGGCGCCACTGCTCATCGGTTCGCATATCGACACCGTCATCGATGCCGGCATCTATGATGGCTGCTACGGCGTGCTGGCCGGGCTGGAGGTGATCGAGACGCTGCAGGCTTCGGGCTTTTCGCCGTCGCGCCCGGTCGCGGTCGCCAATTTCACCAATGAGGAAGGCGTGCGCTACACGCCTGACATGATGGGCTCGCTATGCCATGCCGGTGGCGTCAGCGCCGAGGCCGTGCTGGCCGCCATCGGCACGGATGGCAGCGTGCTCGGCCAGGAGCTCGCCCGCATCGGCTATGCCGGCGACCGCGAACCCGGCTTCCTCAAGCCGCATGCCTATCTCGAACTTCATATCGAGCAGGGGCCGGTGCTGGAGCGTGAAGGCGTGCCGATCGGCGCGGTCGAGAATTTGCAAGGCATTTGCTGGCAGCGCATCACCATCGACGGCGCCGCCAACCATGCCGGCACCACGCCGATGTCGATGCGCAGCGACGCCGGCCACGCCGCCGCCCGCATCATCACCTTCCTGCACGATCGGGCCAGGGCTTCAAATGGGCCAACCGTGGCCACGGTCGGCACGATGCGCTTCGAACCCAACGCCATCAACGTCATTCCCGCGCGCGCCGTCTTCACCATCGACCTGCGCGATCCCGACGAACAGCGCCTGCAGGCGCATGAGGCGGCCCTTGCTGCCTATCTCGAGGAGCTTGAGGTTTCGGAGAACGTATCGATCTCGGTCGAGCGGCTCGCCCGCTTCGAACCGGTGCTATTCGACATCGGCATCGTCGAACTGATCGAGGCGGCCGCGAAGAACCGCGGTCTCGGCGTCAGGCGCATGACATCGGGCGCCGGCCATGACGCGCAGATGATGGCCCGCCTCGCGCCGGCGGCAATGATCTTCGTGCCGAGCGCCGGTGGCATCAGCCACAATCCGCGCGAACACACTGAAGATGCCGAGCTTGTCGCCGGCGCCAACATCCTGCTTGATGTCGCCAGTGAGCTTGCAAAATAGGTCAGGGAGAAAATGGCTGAGCTCGATCGTGATGTGCTGAAGCAGGAAATGACCGGCTGGCGGCGCGATTTGCACGCGCACCCCGAGTTCGGCTTTGAGGAAAAGCGCACCGCTGCCTTTGTCGCCGCGAAGCTGCGCGAATTCGGGCTGGACGATGTTGCAGAGGGGGTCGGCGGCACCGGCGTCGTCGGCACATTGAAGCGCGGCAGCGGCAACCGGGCGATTGCGCTCAGGGCCGACATGGATGCGCTGCGCATCACCGAGCAGTCGGCGACAGCCTATCGCTCGCAGAACCCCGGCATCATGCATGCCTGCGGTCATGACGGCCACACCACCATGCTGCTCGGCGCGGCAAAGCTGCTCGCCGCCGAGGGCGGTTTCGACGGCACCGCGCGTTTCATCTTCCAGCCCGCCGAGGAATGGGGCAGGGGCGCGATGGCGATGCTGGACGACGGGCTGCTGCAGCGATTTCCCTTCGACGAGATCTTTGGCCTGCACAACATGCCGGGCCTGCCCATTGGACATTTCGAGACCCGCGCCGGCCCGTTCATGTCGGCGGAGGACAATTTCGAGATCGTGCTCAAGGGGATCGGCGGCCATGCGGCGCGGCCACATTCCGGGAACGAGACGCTGGTCGCCGCCTGCGCGCTGGTCACCAATCTGCAAACCATCGTCTCGCGAAGGCTGAGCCCGGCCGACATTTCGGTGGTTTCGGTGACCGAGCTGATCACCGACGGCACCCGCAACGCATTGCCCGGCCTCGCCCGCATCCTTGGTGACGCCCGCAGTTTTCGTCCCGAGGTCAGCGCCGAGATCGAGCGCCAGATGCGGGTCATCGCGGCGGGCACCGCCGCCGCCTACAATGTCACCGCCGACGTGACCTACAGCAGGGAATTCGTGCCGCTGCAGAACGATGCCGACCTGGTGGACGCGGCCTTTGTCGCCGCAAGGCGCGTGCTGGCTGATGGCGCCGCCAGCATCGCGGCGGAGCCGATGACCGCCTCGGAGGATTTCGCCCGCTTCCTCGATCACGTACCGGGCTGTTTCGTGTTTCTCGGCAATGGCGAGACCTCGCCGCCGCTGCACAATTCCAGCTACGACTTCAACGATGACGGGCTGTTGCACGGCACGGATTTCCATATCGCGATCGTCAGGCAAAGGCTGGGCGGCGCGATCGTGAAGTGACGCCTGATCGCCTTCGCAGCTGGCCCAAGCGGCACTGCTATCGCCAGCCAGCTGCCGGGTTTAGGGAGATGGCCTGTTGCCGGAGATCGCACGCCGATGACCAGGGTTTCGCTTCTGGGAATACCGCATGACGAGAACTCGTCCTATCTCAAGGGCGCGGCTGCAGCGCCGGCCCTGATCCGGCGCGAACTCAAAAGCGACGCCCACAGCTCGTGGAGCGAAACCGGCTTCGATGTGGCGGACAATTTCGTCGACCACGGCGACATCGACTTTTCAGGCGCCGGCGATCCGTGGGAGCGAATCGAGGCCGAGGTCGGCCGCGCGCTGGATGCCGGCCACCCGTTGATCAGCCTCGGCGGCGATCATGCCATCGCCTGGCCGGTGCTGCGTGCCGTGCGCCGCCGCCATGCCAGGCTAACGATCGTCCAGATCGACGCCCATCCCGACATCTACGATGCCTATCAGGGCAACAGGCGATCGCACACCTCGTCCTTCGCGCGCATCCTGGAGGAGGGGCTGGCCGACCGGCTGATCCAGATCGGCTTGCGCACCCTCAATGATGAACTTCGTGACCAGCTCAAGCGCTTCGGCGTCGAAATGATCGAGGCGCGGCATTTCAGCGAGGACCTGCAGCTCGATCTCAAGACGCCGGTCTATCTCTCGGTCGATCTGGACGGCCTCGACCCGGCTTGTGCGCCGGGCGTGTCGCACCGCGAACCCGGTGGTCTTACAACCCGGCAAGTGATCAACCTGATCCAGCGGATCGACCAGCCCATCGTCAGCGCCGATGTCGTCGAATACAATGCAAGCCAGGACGTCTCCAATCTCACCGCGCTGGTTGCCGCCAAGCTGGTCAAGGAGATCGCCGGCATGATGCTCAAGACGCATGGCGCCGGCTGAATCAATCTGGCAGGGCGGCATGGTAGATCATTGTTGTGACTCGCATTTCCAGTGAAAGCCGCCATGCGGCATCTGTTGAAGATAGCCATAGCCGGTGCGCTCGGCCGCATGGGCAGGGAGATAGTCGATGCCGTCGAGACCGATCCCAGGCTGGCGCTCGTCGCCCGCTTTCACAGGCCGGGCAGCGCCGGCGAGGGGCTGGTCGAGCGCGACGAAGCACTGGCGCTTGCGGATGTCGTCATCGATTTCACCACGCCTTCGGCCTCCGTCGATCTTGCACAAGCTTGCGCGGCCCGCGGCGGCCCGGCGCTGGTCATCGGCTCGACCGGCTTCGAGCCGGCCGATCTCGCTGCCATCGCTGCTGCTTCGAAGTCCGTCGCCATCGTTCGCTCAGGCAGCTACTCGCTGGGGCTCAACATGCTGGCTGGGCTGGTCGAACAGGCGGCGCGAGCACTTGGTCCCGCCGCCGACATCGAGATCCTGGAAGCGCATCACCGCATGAAGGTCGACGCACCGTCGGGCACGGCGCTGATGCTGGGCGAGGCGGCCGCTCGCGGACATGGCGTCAGGCTGGACGATGTGGCGAAACGCATCCGCGACGGCGTTACAGGTCCACGCCCTGCCGGCGAGATCGGCTTTGCCGTGCTGCGCGGCGGCAGCATCGTCGGCGAGCACAGCGTGAGCTTCCTCGGTGAGGGCGAAACGCTTACGCTCTCGCATTCAGCCGGCGACCGCTCGATGTTCGCGCGCGGCGCCATTGCGGCAGCACGCTGGGTCGCCGTCCGGCCGCCCCGCGAATACGACATGCGCGACGTACTGGGCTTCACGACCTTTTGAGTTGCAAGGGTAACGCAACGAGGGGCGTTGCGAGGTCGGAGCCGCATAGAGAATAGAATATAGCAACAACTACGCCATTTCGCGCCTTCCCACACCGAACCGAACGGTTCGGTTCGCACATTTTTGTGATTGGCAATGGCAGATCGCATTTACCGCTGCTGCCATCCTCCTTGCCACCGGCACCGCTTTCGCAGGCAGCGACCACTACGGCTCCGACAGCGTCAACCAGCCTGGTGTAACAGCGCCCGCCGGCAACATCGATCACAATTATACCGCCTCGATCCGCAAGCCGGCCAGCCTCGGCGATTTCACGATCAAGGGCGACTCGAACCAGCCGGAATCCGGCCAGGGCATCTGGGGTCGTTGATTTTCTGAGAAATCTACGACCACAAAGAGCGGTGGGCCCGGCCCACCGCTCTTGTTTTTATGCAATCGACTCGGGGCCGCAAAGATCTTGAATCAATCCGCCAGCAATTGGTCCTATCTCCTTGTTTGACCGTGGTCTTTTCAAAACACGGTTTGCGGCTGTCACCTGCGGCTAGCCCGTTAGGCAGCTTGGTCTAGCTTAGATCCTTCGGCTTGATGCAATGCGTCAACCGGGCCGCGCCGAAGCCGAGATCCGCCCAGTCGCCGTCGATGACAAAGCGGGCAAGGGCGCCGGTCGGGAATTTCTCTTCAAGTTTCCTGAGAGCAGCCACACCCGATCGCGGACCGGCGAGCCGGCGGGCAAAGTCCTCCAGGCCGGGATTATGGCCGAGCACCAGGAGACAGCTAGCCGATGCGACTGCCTGCTGCAGCTCGGCCAGAATGTCGCCAGCCGTGGCTTCGAAAAGCGCCTCGGCGAACTCCACCGTTACGCTCGCCGACAGTTCCGCCGAGACCAGCCGCCATGTCTCGCGCGTACGCAGCGCCGGCGACACCAGCGCCAGGTCAGGCAGCCAACTGCGCCGGGCCAGTTCGCGCCCCATCAGCGGCGCCGTCTTCAGCCCGCGCGGCCCGAGCGGCCGGTCGAAATCAGCAAGCGCCGGGTCGTCCCAGCTCGACTTGGCGTGGCGCAGCAGGAGCAATTGTCTCGGTGTCGCCATGTCGGCCTACGGCGTGATCCGCGCCAGATGTTCGAGATCGCGCTCTTCGCGCAGCGGGTCGGGGGCCATCACCACCGAAGTTCCGTTTTCGGCATCGTCAGCGAAATGCGCCAGCACAGTGCGGCCGCCTTCCATGCGCGCCTTGCCGTCGGCGACGAGGCCGAGCGCCAGCGCGTAGAGCCGGTGCTCGGCTTTCAGAACGCGGGCGGCCAGTGTGTCCTCATTGTCGCCGACCATCACCGGCACCGCGGCTTGCGCGATGATCGGGCCGTCATCCATCTCAGGCGTAACGAAATGCACCGTGCAGCCATGGATACGCATGCCGGCGCGCAATGCCCGTGCATGGGTATCCAGGCCCTTGAAGGCCGGCAGCAGGGCAGGGTGGATGTTGATCATGCGCCCCTGCCACTTCTCGACCAGGCTGCGGGACAGGATGCGCAGATAGCCGGCCAGCGCCACGATCTCGGCGTTGAATGCAATCAGCGCGGCGTCGATCGCCGCATCATGGGCTTCCTTGCTGGCATGGTCGGCGCGCACGATGACCTTGGTCGGGATACCGCGCGCGGCCGCGATGCCGAGGCCGGCGGCGTTGGCTCGGTCGGAGATGACGCCGACGATCTCGGCGGGATAGGCCGGGTCGCTCGCCGCCGCGATCAGCGCCGTCATGTTCGAGCCGCGTCCCGAGATCAGAACAACCGTGCGTTTCCTGCTCATAGGCCGATCGAGCCCCGATAGATGACGCCGGCGTCGCGGCGCGGAACGATGCGGCCGATCGGCGTCACAGTCTCGCCGGCCTCCTGCAGCACGGCTGCGACCTGTGCCGCCTGGCCGGAGGCGACGACGAGGATCATGCCGATGCCGCAGTTGAAGGTGCGCATCATCTCCTCCGGCGCCACGCCGCCAGTCTTCGCCAGCCAGGAAAACACCGGCGGCACATCGATCGCATTGAGATCGAGCTCGGCGGAAAAGTCCTTCGGCAGGACGCGCGGGATGTTTTCAGGGAAGCCGCCGCCGGTGATGTGGGCCAGCGCCTTGATGCCATGCGTGTTGCGGATGGCCTTGAGGACCGACTTCACATAGATGCGGGTCGGCTCGAGCAGTGCCTCGGCCAGCGTCGCCTCATCGTTGAACGGCGCCGGATCGCTCCAGGCAAGCCCGCTGACGCCAACGATGCGGCGCACCAGTGAAAAGCCATTCGAATGCAGGCCCGAGGAAGCCAGCCCAAGCAGCACGTCGCCTTCGACGATATCGTCGGTCGGCAGCAACTGGCCGCGTTCGGCAGCACCGACGGCGAAACCGGCAAGGTCGTAATCCTTGTCGTTATACATGCCGGGCATTTCGGCGGTCTCGCCGCCGATCAGCGCGCAGCCGGCCTGTCGGCAGCCGATTGCTATGCCGCCGACGATTGCCGCCCCCTGGTCGGGGTCGAGCTTGCCGGTGGCGAAATAGTCGAGGAAGAACAGTGGCTCGGCGCCCTGCACGACGATGTCGTTGACGCACATGGCGACGAGGTCGATGCCGATCGTGTCGTGCTTGCCGGCATCGATGGCGATCTTCAGCTTGGTGCCGACGCCGTCATTGGCGGCAACCAGCACCGGATCCGTGAAACCCGCCGCCTTGAGGTCGAACAGGCCGCCAAAACCGCCGATCTCGCCATCGGCGCCCGGCCGGCGCGTCGCGCGCACCAGCGGCTTGATCTTCTCGACCATGAGGTTGCCGGCATCGATGTCGACGCCCGCCTCGGCATAGGTGAGCCCGTTCTTGCGCTTGGCCCGGTCGCCCTTGCTCATCGTCGGCGCATCCCTGTTTCCCTCGGCGGCTCTTCGCATGAATGGTTTCGGGGGGCAAGGATGACGACAGGATACCGGGCTTTTGCCCAAGATAAATACGTGGACAGTCGCCCCTTCACCGCTGGTCCTTGCAGCCACAATCCATCTCCATCATCGATCTGCAGAACAAGCATGGCGGGACATGCCTTTGACCATTCCCAACCTCATCACCATCCTGCGCTTCGTGCTGGTGCTGGCGATGCTGAACATGCGCTGGGACTGGGCCTTTGCCGGATTTCTCGTTGCCGGAATTGCCGATGGCGTCGACGGCTTCATCGCCCGCCGCTTCAACCAGCATTCGAACTCGGCGCCTATCTCGATCCGATGGCCGACAAGGTGCTTCTGGTCTCGGTGTTCGTGGTCATGGGCTTCATCGGGCAATTGCCGCTGTGGCTGGTGGTGACCATGGTGTCACGCGATGCGCTGATCATCTGCGCCGTGCTTTTGTCCACGGTCATGGCGCATCCGGTCGAGATGAAGCCGCTCTATGTGTCGTAGGCCAACACCGCCGCCCAGATCGTGCTGGCGCCGTGGTGCTGGGCGAACTTGCCCTTGGCCTCCACCTCGACCCGCTCAGGCCTGCGCTCATATTGCTGTCCGGGGTCTTGACCGTGGCTTCGGCCGCGGCCTATCTCGTGGCTTGGCTGAGGCATATGAGCGGCTATGGCGAAGGCTCCACCCCGGGTAGTTGACAAGAATGCCGCGTTAGCAGACGCGGCTGCGTCCCTGGCGTTTCGCCGCCAGATTTTCTTCTGGCTGGGCACGGCAATCTTCCTGGCGCTGTTCCTCTACATTTTTTCCAGCATCCTGTTGCCGTTCGTTGCCGGCATGGTGCTGGCCTATTTCCTCGACCCGGTCGCCGACCGGCTGCAGCGCCTCGGCCTCTCCCGGCTGATGGCGACGGTGGTCATCCTGATCGCCTTCATCGTCCTTTTGGTGCTGGCCTTCGTCATCCTGGTTCCGGTTCTGGCCACGCAGATGGCCGATTTCGCCAGCAAGCTGCCGGAATATCTGACCCGGCTGCAGTCGCTGATCACCAGCTTCGATCCCAAATGGCTGGAGCAGAAATTCGGCGTCAATGCCAATGGCCTGCGCGACGGGCTGAATTCGCTGCTCACTTCCGGTTTCGGCTTGCTGAGCACCGTCTTCACCTCGATCTGGAGTTCCGGCGTTGCTCTGGTGTCGGTGGTCAGCCTGTTCGTGGTCACTCCGGTTGTCGCTTTCTACATGCTGCTCGACTGGGATCGCATGGTGGCGGTCGTCGACAGCTGGGTGCCGCGCGATTATGTCGGGACGGTCAGGGCGATCTCCAGGGACATCAACACCGCGACCGCCGGCTTCGTGCGCGGCCAGGGCACGCTGTGCCTGGTGCTCGGCGGCATGTATGCCACCGGCCTGACGCTGACCGGGCTGAATTTCGCCATCCTCATCGGCCTCTTCGCCGGGCTGATCTCGTTCATCCCTTATGTCGGCTCGCTGACCGGACTGGTCCTGGCCGTCGGCGTCGCCTTCGTCCAGTTCTGGCCGGACTGGACCATGATCGTTGCTGTCGCCGTGGTGTTCTTCATCGGCCAGTTCATCGAAGGCAACATCCTGCAGCCCAGATTGGTCGGAAAAAGCGTCGGCCTGCACCCGGTCTGGCTGATGTTTGCGCTGTTCGCTTTCGGCGCCCTGTTCGGCTTCGTCGGCCTTTTGATTGCCGTTCCTGCTTCGGCGGCGGTTGCCGTGCTGGTGCGGTTTGCCATTGCCCGCTATCTCGAATCGCCGCTCTACAAGGGACACTCCACCGAGCCCGTCCCGCCGCTGCCCGCTGCTCGCGGCGGCGGCCACCGGTCGCCGCGCGGCTGAACGTGACGGATCATAAGACCGAACCGCCGCGCCAACTGCCGCTCGACCTTGGCCACGGCACCGGCTACTCGCGCGACGAACTGGTGGTGTCGGCCACCAACCGCGAGGCGGCAGCCCTTGTCGATCGCTGGCCGGACTGGCCGTCGCCGGTGATCGTGCTCGCTGGCCCGGCCGGTTCCGGCAAGACACATCTGGGCTCGATCTGGCAGGCGCGGGCCAACGCTGTGGCGGTCGATGCCCAGCGCATCGGCAATGCCATCACCGGGCTTGGCGGCAGGCCCGCGCTGATCGACGATGTCGACAAGACAGCCATCGACCAGGCGGGCCTGTTCCATCTCATCAATGAAGTGCGCGGCGCCGGGGCCACCTTGCTGTTGACGGCGCGGCGCTTCCCCGCCGCCTGGAGGGTGACGTTGCCCGATCTTGCCTCGCGGCTGAAGGCGGCGGCAACCGTCGAGATCCATGAGCCGGACGATTTGCTTCTGGCCGGTGTCATCACCAAACTCTTCGCCGACCGCCAGGTCGAGGTCGAGCCGCATGTCGTGCAATATCTGGTGCGCCGCATCGAGCGCTCGCTGGCCACCGCCATGCGCGTGGTCGAGCGCCTCGACCGCACCGCGCTCGAGCGCAAGACGCCGATCACCAGGGCGCTCGCCGCCGAAACCGTCAGCGCAATGGACGAAGGGCAGGGCGAGTTCGAGGTTTAGATCCTGCTGCAATTCCCTGGACGGCGATTGTCGATCCCGCCCGTGCGACGTTTTCAAAACATGCATGGTGACATCACCTGAAACAATATGATACTTTCAATCAATGACATCGGAGCGATATCAATGCCTGCAGTGACCGTCCGAAATCTTCCGGAAGCGACCCACCGAGCTCTGCGTATACGGGCGGCCTTGCACGGTCGCAGCACCGAGGCCGAGATACGCGACATTCTGGAAAACGCGGTGCGGCCGGACGGCCGTGTGAAACTCGGCTCCGTTCTGGCAGACATTGCCCGACGCGCCGGGCTGACCAATGAAGACGTGGAGGTTCTGGAGCAGGCTCGCGACAAGGCGCCGGCCGAACCGCTGGGGTTCGAATGATCCTCCTCGATACCAATGTCGTTTCGGAGGCCATGAAGCCCGAACCGCATCAAGCTGTGTTGGCCTGGCTTGATAACCAGGCCGAGGAAACGCTTTACCTCTCCAGTGTGACGCTCGCCGAAGTGCTGTTCGGCATCGAGGCCATGCCGGCGGGTCGTCGCAAGGCTGCGCTCGCTGAAACCTTCGCCGGTGTGTGCGCCGTGTTTGAGCGGCGCATCCTGCCTTTCGATACCGAGGCGGCCCGGCACTATGCCCGACTTGCAGTGAAGGCGAGGGCAGCCGGCAAGGGGTTTCCTGTGCCCGACGGCTACATCGCGGCAATCGCCTCCGCAAACGGCTTTCATCTCGCCTCGCGTGACACGGCGCCATTCCATGCGGCCGGCGTGCCTGTCATCGATCCTTGGCAGCCGTAATCAGGTACGGCAGCCCGACCAGAGCGCGAGCTGCGAACATGCGTTTCCGCAGGATTTCCTCTACAGCGACGACAGCGTGTTCGAATGAATACACTCGATCTCTCCGTGCCCACCGCCGCATGAGGGCCGCTGTCCCATTTCGGGAAACATTATCTGGCATCCGTCTTGCACCTGGGAACTTGCCGGCTGACCCCGGTCCTGGTCGCGTTCCTGATCGGGTTGTAGGCTCGCCGGGAGTGATGATTGGGGTTCTCGCCCGGCGAGCTTACCTTCGTAGAGCAGTCACCGGAGTGTCCGGGAGGGTGCCCTATAGCCACAACGCCGCCAGATACCGGACCAGCAGATAGACCACCGTATGCGCTGCCACGTAGCACGCGACGACGACGACAAAGAACAGCACGCTGGCGGGCCACGACCGGGGACGGCCTTGCCTCTTGCTCGGCCGGTTGTTCCAGATCCACAGGGCTGCACAGATAATGGCCCAGACGACGACGAACGGAACCGTGATGCGGATGTAAGCGAAGTAGGCAGGGCCAATCAGCGAAAGCCATGCCTCGAGACCAAGCATCCAGAATCTCCCCTTGCCCGGAGTCTAATGCATGTCGCTCAAAAGTGGTCCCGGTTTTGAGAGAACGACATGCATCAAAACAAAAATCAAAGCGCGTCGCCTGGATACGTTTCAGCGCGACGCGCTTTTAGACCGGCGATAGAGGTGGAAGCGAGGGGATTATCCCTGCGTCGATTTTCAGCCAAACCCGCCGAAGGGATGCTGTTCGATGACACGGGCGCCTGATGCATGTCGCTCAAGTGGCCCCGGTTTTGAGAGAACCGCATGCATCAAACATGCATCAAACAAGACCTCAAGCGCGTCGCGTGAGTCCGTTCAAATGAGACGCGCTTTAGGTCAGATTGGTGCTCCGGTCGCCAAACTCGGCCGTAGCAGGTCTAAAGCGATCGGATCAGCCGCAGACCCTGACCTCTTCGACGACCCTGTGGTGATGGCGCCAGTGCCTGACCAGTTCGATATGGCAGCGGTGATGGCGATGGTGGCGCCGCCATTGGCCATCCTGGTTGTCGCTGTAGTCGTCGCCATAGTCGTCGCTATAGTCTTTGTGGCGCTGGTGATGGCGAAGAATCTGTATATCGCCATCGTCGGACGAATATTGATCGTCGTCATCGGACTGGATAGTCAGACTGGCGGCTTGCGCCGGTGCGATCAAAGCCGCCGTTCCGGCGAACGCGATCATCGAGGTGATGAGAAGGGTTTTCATTGTTTGCTCCTTGGGTTGAACATACACAACTCTCGGAGCGAACTGGTGTTCCAATGTAGGGTCCGATCGGCGAGCGGCTGCTGCTTGGGCAATGCGTGCCGCCATGCGCTACCGGCGAGGCAGCCATTGGCGACCTTGGGAGTGATACCTTGGGCAAGGACTGGCTTTGTGGGAAAAAATGGTCGGAGTGGAGAGATTCGAACTCCCGACCCTCTGGTCCCAAACCAGATGCGCTACCAGGCTGCGCTACACTCCGAGGCCCTGCGGCGTATACGGTTCCGGACCCTGTCGCGCAACCCCTAAAACATCAAACGGGGCTTGGCGGTATGCGCTCCCGCGCAATCCTGGCTGCGATCGCCTTGGCCTGGATGCGAGCATTGGCGAAGCAGCCACGGATGCTTGGCCGCATGCCGGTGAACCACAGGCCCGGCAGTTTCGGGTCGCTGTCGGCGCCGTTGAACAGCGGCACGCCCTTTTGGTCGAGCACGCCGAGCTTGCCCAGCATGGCCTCGAGCCCGGTGCGGTAGCCGGTCGCGGCGATGACGATATCGGGCTGGATCGTCGCGCCATCGTCGAAAACGACCGTGTCGCCGGTAAATTCCCGCACGGTTGGCAGCACGATGATCCTGCGGTCCTTGATGGCATCGACGGCGCCGTCATCGGTGGCGATGGCGGTATAATCCGACGCCAGCCGGCTTGCGCCGCCCGAAGGCGTCGGCGGCAGGCCGTAGGCCGTGAGGTCGCCGAAGGCCCATCGCTGCGTCGCCGCCATCACCGCATCGGCGAGCTTGAACGGCAGCCGCGCCAGGATCGGCGAAAATCGGTGGACGGCGATCTGGCCGAGGCGCTTGGGCAGCAGTGCCGGACCGTTGCGCGCCGACAGCCAGATCTGTCCCGCGTCGGCTGCCACCAGGTGATTGAGCACGTCGAAGCCGGAATTGCCGGCGCCGACGACCAGCACTTTCTTGCCCGCATAGGCCTTGGCGTTACCGAATGCGGCCGAATGGATGATGCGTCCGGCAAAGGCCTTCATGCCTTTCCAGGCCGGGATGAAGGGCTGCCGGTCGCGCCCGGTGGCGATGACGACATGGCGCGCCAGCCGCGGCCCGGCACTGGTCCGCACAAGCCAGTGGTCGCCCTCGAAGCCAATCTCCTCGACCGCGATGCCGAACTCGACCGGCAGCCGGTGCATGGCGTGGAATTCGTTCAAATGGCCGATGATGGTGTTTCGGTGCGGAAGGCAGGGGTGCCGGCAGGAAAGGAAACGCCCGGCAGCGCCGAAAGGTCGCGATGCGTGTTGAGATGCAGTCGCTCGTGCCGCCCGTGCCATGGCTCGGCCAGCCGGGCTTCCTTTTCCAACACCATCACAGGCACGCCGGTCTTGAGCAGCGCATGGGCTGCGGTCAAGCCGGCTGCCCCGGCGCCGATCACGATCGCGCCGTCGAAAATCGCTTGGCTGTCGGCCTCGGCGTGCAAAATCCCTGCGTCCATGCCTCTTTGTGTCGCCATCATGACCATGACTTTTGATGCTACGCCAGTGTATCGGGCCGATGCCGCTGCCGAAGCGGCCTGGTTGCAGGCCGCTTCGGCCTTGCCGTCGGCAGTGTTGCACAGTATTGACTGAAATAAGGCGGCGCTACCGCCAACGCAGCTACGAGGTGCCCATGTCCGCGCGAATTTTCAGCCCAGCCAAAACCGCGATGCAGTCCGGCAAGGCCAAGACCGGCCATTGGGTGCTGGAATTCGATCCCGCCCAACGCAAGAAGATCGACCCGCTGATGGGCTACACCACATCGGGCGACATGCTGAGCCAGATCAGGCTGACCTTCGACACCAGGGAAGAAGCGGTGGCCTATGCCGAAAAGCAGGGGCTGGCCTTCCGTGTCGAGGAGCCGAAAGAGACCAAGCGCCGGCAGATTTCCTATGCGGAAAATTTCCGCTATGACCGCAGGATACCCTGGACGCATTGACCGGCGGTCAGCGCCTGGCACATAGACACCAGCCGGCCAAGATATCAAATGCCGGCCAGCGGTCCCGTAGCTCAGCTGGATAGAGCACCGGCCTTCTAAGCCGATGGTCACAGGTTCGAATCCTGTCGGGATCGCCAACAACTTCAGGTCCATTCCGGACACATAGGTTACGGTTTATATCGGAGACATGGGTAACACTTTTGGCCCGAAGGGGTTTTG
>NZ_JAMYQZ010000061.1:0-39724 GCF_040321145.1 Mesorhizobium sp. M0514 | reverse complement strand
GCCGGTCGCGGTCACCCTGCGGCCGGCTTCGACCTGCCCGGTTATAACCGCCACCTGCGCGATGAATTCGAGGTCGATGAGGCCGCCGGAGATGAGCTTGATGTCCCAGAGATCGCGCGGCGATTTTTCCTTCTCGATCAGCGCGCGCATCTCGGATGCCTCTGCCCTCACCTTGGCGGCGTCGCGCGGCAAGGCCAGAAGTGCCGCCACCTCGGCCTCGACCTCGGCGCAAAGGGCCGCGTCGCCGCCGATGGCGCGCGCCCGGGCCAGCGCCATGTGCTCCCAGGTCCAGGCCTCCTGGCGCTGGTATTTCGTGAAGGCATCGATGTGGGTGGCCACCGGCCCCTTGTTGCCGGATGGCCGCAAGCGCAGGTCGAGCTCGTAGAGAACGCCTTCGGCGGTCGGCGCCGAGACAGCCGCGATCAGCCGCTGCGTCATCCTGGTATAGTAGTGCGATGGTGCGAGCGGCTTGTCGCCGTCGGACTCGTCGGCATCCGCGTCGTGGTCGTAGAGCAGAATGAGGTCGACGTCCGAACCAGCCGTCAATTCGCGGCTGCCGAGCTTACCCATGCCGAGCAGCGACACGGTGCCGCCGGCGATGCGGCCATGACGCAGCGCGAATTCGGTGGTCACCGCCTGCAATGCGGCGTCGATGGTGAGGTCGGCGAGATCGGAAAAGGCGCGGCCGGCGCGCGCCGGGTCGATCGAGCCGGCGAGCAGCCTGACACCGATCAGGAATTTCTGCTCGGAGGCAAAGATGCGCAGCCGGTCAAGCACATCCTCGTAGGGCCTGTCGCCATCGATGAAAGCGGCCAACCGCGCTGAGAGATAGGCGCGGTTGGGCAGTTCGGTGAGCAGCGCCGGGTCGAGCAGACCGTCGAAGACATGCGGGCGCCTTGTGATGATTGCCGCCAGCCGAGGCGCGGCGCCCATGATCGTCGCCATAAGCTTCAGCAGAGCGGGATTCGACTGCAGCAGCGAAAACAGCTGGATGCCGGCGGGCAGGCCGGCGAGGAATTCATCGAAGCGAACCAGCGCCTCGTCGGCCCGGCGCGTCTGGCCGAAGGCTTTGAGCAGCGCCGGCGTCAGTTCGGTCAGCCGCTCGCGCGCTTCCGCCGACTGGGTGGCGCGATAGCGGCCGAAATGCCAGCCCCGAATGACGCGGCAGATGTCGCTTGGCCGCTGGAAGCCAAGGCCATGCAAGGTCTGCAGCGTGTCGGGATCGTCGACATCGCCGGTGAAGACCAGATTGCCGACGCCGGCCGACAATTCAGGCGCAGTCTCGAACAGCGCGGCGTAATGGCGCTCGACCTCATGCAAAGCCGCGCGAAAGGTTTCGGCAAATCTGGCGGCATCGGCAAACCCCAGCATATGGGCGATGCGTTCCAGCCCTTCATCATCGTCGGGCAGAATATGCGTCTGCTCGTCGGCGACCATCTGGATGGCGTGTTCCACGCCGCGCAGAAACCAATATTGCTGCGTGAGCGCGTCGCGTGCATCGGCGGTGATCCAGTTGCGCGCCGCCAGCGCACCCAGCATCGGCACCGTCTCGCGGCCGCGCAGCTCCGGAAAACGGCCGCCGGCGATCAGTTGCTGGGTCTGGACGAAGAACTCGATTTCGCGAATGCCGCCGCGGCCGAGCTTGACGTTGTGTCCTTTGACCGCGATCTCGCCATGACCCTTGTGGGCATGGATCTGGCGCTTGATCGAATGAACGTCGGCGATCGCCGCATAGTCCATGTATTTGCGCCAGACATAGGGCTGCAATTCCCGCAGGAACGCGTCCCCGGCATCGAGATCGCCGGCCACGGGACGCGCCTTGATCATGGCGGCGCGCTCCCAGTTCTGGCCGCGCGCCTCATAGTAGCGAAGTGCTGCCTCGACCGGGATGGCCAGCGGCGTCGAGCCTGGATCGGGACGAAGCCTCAAATCGGTGCGGAAGACATAGCCGTGCCCGGTGCGGTCCTGCAGGATGCGGACCAGCCTGCGGGTCAGGCGCGCAAACAGCTCTGTGGCGTCGAGCGGATCGACGATTGCCGGCGCATCCGGATCGAAGAAGACGACCAGGTCGATGTCGGAGGAGAAATTCAGTTCATGCGCGCCAAGCTTGCCCATGCCGAGCACGATCCAGCCGGATTGCCGTGACGGACTTTCGGGATCGGGCAATTTGAGCTTGCCTTGGCTGTGCGCCTCGCGCAGCAGGAAGTCGACCGCCGCGCAGGTGCAGGCATCGGCGAGATTGCTGAGGCGCCTTACCGTCAGCGCTGCATCGGCCTCGCCGGAGAGGTCTGCAAGTGCGATCAGGAAGTGAGCTTCACCCTTCCACTGCCTGAGTTCCATCATCAGGCTGGATTCGGAAACGGTCTCGGAAAAGACGGCCTTGCCGATCGCTTCGGCGATGGCGAGCAGCCGAGCCTCGACACTGCCATCGAACAGCGCGTCGAGGATTTGCGGCCGGCGGCGCGCAACATCGCGGAGGAAGGGCGAGAGATCGAAGACCGCAGCGAGAAACTCCTGTGCGGCGCCCTTGCCTTCTAGGAATTTCGCCAGCCGCGGCAGGTTCTCGTCCTTGGCATCGCCAGCGATCTCCGACAGTTCACGCCGGGCGCGGGCCTCATCCAGCGGCGCGAGCTGCGCCGCCAGTTGCAGGCGCCATTCGGTCTCGATCCGTTTCGCAGCCATCCTCACCGCCATCAATGGTCCTCCCGCGCCGGGAAGCTCATGATAACCGACAATCCGGGATTGGCAGGCAGAAGTTCAAGCCGGCCATTGTGAAAAGTCATGATCGCCTTGGCGAGGCTGAGACCAAGGCCTGATCCCGGCTGCGAGCGGCTCTTTTCCAGCCGCACGAAGCGCTCGGTCGCCCGGGCGCGGTCCGCATCGTCGGGGATGCCATGGCCATTGTCGGAAACGGAAAGGCGGATTTCGTGACCGACGCGCTGCAGGGCTACGCGCACGGCAGGCTTTTCCGTCGCATCGGTCGAGTATTTGATGGCGTTGTCGACGATGTTCGACAGTGCCTGGCCGATCAGCTCGCGGTTGCCATTGACGGAAAAATCCCCGTCCGCGGCAGTTTCGAGCACCACGCCAGCCTCCTCCGCCACCGGCTCATAAAGCTCGACAACGTCATGCACGGCGGCGGCGAGATCGACCTTGCTGGTGCTCTCCGAGGAATAGCCGGCCTCCAGCCTGGAGATCATCAGGATGGCGTTGAAGGTTTTTATCAGCTGGTCGGATTCGGCGATGGTGCCTTCCAGCGCCTGCCGGTAGTCGGTGGTCTTGTGCTTGCCCGAAAGTGTGGCCTCGGCGCGGTTGCGCAGTCTGGTCAGCGGCGTCTTCAAATCATGGGCGATGTTGTCGGAGACCTGCTTCAGCCCTTCGTTGAGCGTCGCTATCCTGGCCAGCATGGTGTTGAGGTTTTCCGACAGGCGGTCGAACTCATCGCCGGCGCCGGTCACCGGCAGCCGTCCCGTGAGATCGCCGCCCATGATGCGGCGGCTTGCCTCCGAGACGCTGTCGATGCGCTTCAGCGCGGCGCGGCCGACAAGGAACCAGATCAGCAGCCCGCCCAGGCCCATCATGCCCAGCGCCAGCATCAGCGCGCGGCGGACGACGGCGCGGAAGCGCTCGGGCTCGCCGAGATCGCGGCCGACAAGCATGATCATCTGGTTGGGCAGCCGCAGCACCAGCGCGATGGCGTTGTGGCCCTTCTCGCCCTCGGACTGAATTTCGGTCTCGCCGGGCTGCGCGCCGTTCGGGTCGGCAGCCTGGTTGCGCTGCCGTTCGAGTTCACCTTCGCCGAAACGGCGATAGGAGAAGGGTTCGGTCGTCCAGCCATCGGTCTCGAGCACCCCCGGTGCCAGGCTCTGCACGTTGCCGGTGAGGATCTGGCCGTTGACATCGGCAATGAGATAGAGGTTGGCGCCGGGCTGGCGCGAGCGCTGCTCGACGACGCGCACCAGCCGCGGCAGGCCGCCGCTCTGATAGGCACGGGCGAGGCCGAGCACCTCGTCATTGATGGTCTGCTGGGTCTGGCCGGTCAGCATGCGGGCCGACAACGACGTCATGTAGAAGACCAGCAACACGGCACATAGCGCGAAAAGCAGGAAATAAAGCGCTGAAAGCCGCGCCGCCGTCGTCCTCATGATGGCCGGCAGGGAAAGGGCCATCGAGTTCTAGCTCATGATGAGATTTGGCTGAAATCTCACCATGACCTACCCCTTTGGAGCATGATCTTCTCCAAAAACCGGTACCTACTTTTTGGGATCATGCTCTAGCCGCTCTTCAGCATATAGCCGGCGCCGCGAACCGTATGCAGGATCGGCTTGTCGAAACCCTTCTCGATCTTGCCACGCAGGCGCGAGACGTGAACGTCGATGACGTTGGTCTGCGGATCGAAATGATAGTCCCAGACATTTTCGAGCAGCATGGTGCGCGTCACCACCTGGCCGGCATGGCGCATCAGATATTCGAGCAGGCGGAATTCGCGCGGCTGCAGCGTGATCTCGCGCGCCGCGCGCTTGACCGAATGGGACAGCCGGTCAAGCTCGAGATCGCCGACCCGGTAGACGGTTTCGGCCTCCCTGGCGCTGGCGCGGCGGTTCAGCACCTCGACGCGGGCGAGCAATTCGGAAAAGGCATAGGGCTTGGTCAGATAGTCGTCCCCGCCGGCGCGCAGACCGGTGACGCGGTCATCGACTTCGCCCAGCGCCGACAGGATCAGCACCGGCGTGGTGTTGCCGCGCGAGCGCAGGCCGGCAATGACGGAGAGCCCGTCGCGGCGTGGCATCATGCGGTCGACGACCATCACGTCATAGTCGCCGGCATCGGCCAGCGCAAAGCCGGTTTCGCCGTCGCCGGCTACATGGGCGGTGTGCCCAGCCTCGGCAAAGGCCTTCTGCATATAGTCGGCCGCCTCGCGATCGTCTTCTATGACGAGAATCTTCATAGAGCCGTTATACGCGATTTCGCCGGAAGATTGAGGGGCCGCCATAAGCGCAAAAGCTTTCGTTCAAGCATGTCGTTTTGCCAAACCGCCGTGCACTTTGGGCGACATGCTTTGCGTTAGAGCGGCAGCGGGCGATGGGGGCCCGCTGCCGCCGGGGGCAGAACACGATGACTGACTAACGCATTCGGCCCCTGGCTTTCCCGTGCGGCGGCTCGGGGGTGTTGAAACCGCCGCACTGGAAACTGTCTGATGTCAGCCTTTGGCGACTGGCAGCGCGACGAAGCGGTTTGAATCGTCGCGGGTGATCTGCATCAGCACCGCCTTGCGGCCGGACTTGACCGCATCGGCCATCGCCTTGGCGACGTCGTCGGTGCCGTTCACCTCCGTCGAATTGACCGAGGTGATGACATCGCCGGGCTGGATGCCGCGGTCGGCGGCATCGCTGTCGGGATCGACATCGGTCACCACCAGGCCCTTGCCGTTTTCCGACTTGGTGACGGTGAGGCCGAGATCGGCCAGCGCGGCGGGCTTTGCCGGTGCCGCGGGCTGCTGCGGGTCGGCCGAGGCCTGCTTGTCAGTGGATGGCAGCGTGCCGAGATCGACCTTGATGGTCTGGCTCTTGCCGTCGCGCCACACCGTGACGTCGACCGACTTGCCGGGTGGGTACGCGCCGATCAGACGAGCCAGTTCCTTCGGCGATGCGACGTCCTTGCCTTCGACCTGGGTGATCACGTCACCGGCGGTGATGCCGGCCTTCTTGCCGGGGCCACCGTCCTGGGCGCCCGAAACCAGAGCCCCGTTCTGCGACTTCAGGCCCAGTGATTCGGCGATGTCCGATGTAACCGGCTGGATTTCGACGCCGAGCCAGCCACGCTGCACCGAGCCGCTCTTCATCAGATCCTGCACCACCTGCTTGGCGGTCGAGGCCGGAATGTCGAAGGCGATGCCGACGCTTCCGCCCGACGGCGAGAAGATCGCGGTGTTGATGCCGACGACCTGGCCGTTGAGGTTGAAGGTCGGGCCGCCCGAATTGCCGCGGTTGACCGAGGCGTCGATCTGGATGAAGTCGTCGTAGGGACCGGCGCCGATATCACGGCCACGGGCCGAGACGATGCCTGCGGTGACGGTGCCGCCGAGGCCGAACGGATTGCCGACGGCCACCACCCAGTCGCCGACGCGAACCTTGGAATCGTCGGCGAAATCGACATAGGTGAACTTGCCGACGCCATCGACCTTGAGCACCGCCAGATCGGTGCGCGGATCGGTGCCGATCAGCTTGGCGTCAAGCTCCTTGCCGTCATTCATCACCACTGTGAAGGCGGAGCCTTCCTCGACGACATGGTTGTTGGTGACGAGATAACCGTCATCGGAGATGAAGAAGCCCGAACCCTGCGCCACCGGACGCGGCTGGTCGTTGTTATGGTCGCGGTGGCTGAAGCGACGATTGCCGCCGCCCTGGCCGTTCTGATCGCCAAAGCCCCGGAATTGCTTGAAGAACTGGCGCAGCTGCGGATTGTCGGGGAGGTTGTTCATGCCGTCCGGATCGTCGGACTGGTCGGAGCCGTCATCGGCGGCAGGCTCGATCTTGGCCTTGACCTTGACGCTGACCACGGCCGGCGAAACGCGCTCGACGACATCGGCAAAGCCCGGCACCTGGGGCGCTTCGACCCGCACGGCATCGGCCAGAACGGGAGCTGTACCAGTGGCAACGGCGCCGAAACCGATGCCGCCGGCAATGGCCAGCGAAGCGGCGGCGGCCAACAGGCGCTTGCGGGTGCGGGAATATGGGTTGGGGGCGATAGTCATGGGTCTCATATCCTCTTTTCACTGGATGCGGCTCAGGCAGAGCATCCTCGGACAAGAGAAATAGAGAGGCGCACATTACCGCGCCATTTCCGAAGCATGAAAGTTTTGTAATGTTGGGCGGACGCACAAATCGCTTGGTTGCGCTCGCCTGCTGCCCTATGGTGTACACAACTCAGCACAAGGCTTTCACAATGACAGCAAGCACCACCATGACCATTCGAGTCTCGTCCGAGACCAAGCTGAAGCTGGAGCAGATCGCTACCGATACCAGGCGTAGTAAATCGTTCCTCGCCGCCGAGGCGGTCTCAGCCTATGTCGATCGCGAGTTGGATATCATCGAAGGCATAAAACGTGGCATGGCCGACGCAGAGGCTGGCCGCGTCGTGCCCCACGACGACGCCATGGCGGAGGTCGACGCGGTGATCGAAGCAGCGAAAGCCAGGCGCGCAGGCAAGGCGTGAAGCGGTTCGTCACCTGGTCGCGAGAAGCGCTGGACGATCTCACGCAGCAAGTTGCCTTTATCGCTCAGGACAATCCTGCCGCCGCCCGACGCCTCGCGGACCGTATCCGTGAAATGGGCCGGGGCCTTGGTGATATGGCGACGGGCCGACCTGGCCGGGTAACAGGCACTTATGAGAAGCCCATCGGCCGCCTGCCCTACATCATTGCCTATGAATTGCGCCTGATCGCCGGCCGTCAGAGCATTGTTATCCTGCGCGCCATCCACACGTCGCGGGACTGGCCTTTGGAGGAATGGCCGAGCTAGTCGCTCAGCATCTTGTCCAGCGCCGCCTGTTCCTCGGCGCTCAGCGCCTTGGTTGCCAACGAGCGGCGGGAGCGTGTGGTCAGCACAATGAAAATGCCGCCGACTAGAAGCAGAAGCACCGGCGTGCCCCAAAGCAAGGCGTTGCGCGGGCTGAAGCGCGGCTTCAACAGCACGAACTCGCCGTAGCGCGACACGATATAGTCCATCACCTGCTGGTCGGTATCGCCGGCAACCAGGCGCTGGCGCACCAGGATGCGCAGGTCGCGGGCGAGGTCTGCATCGGATTCGTCGATGGACTGGTTCTGGCAGACCATGCAGCGCAGGCCTTCCGACAGGAGCCGCGCCCTCGCCTCGAGCGCCGGATCGGTGAGAACCTCGTCCGGTTTCACCGCTTGCGCGGCGCCGGCAAACAGCAGCGCCAGAAGCAGGGTGAGCGAGGCCAACGAGAACCTGGTGCTCACGGCGCGCCTGCCGACGGCATGGAGGCTGCCTGCTTGCGGCGGCGCGAGGGTGCGCCAACCCGCAGGCGACGGTCGAGCAGCGACATTGCGGCTCCCGCCATCATCACCAGAGCTCCGCCCCAGATCAGCGTCACCAGCGGCTTCCACCACAGGCGCACCACGACGGATCCATCGGTGCCTTCATCGCCCAGCGACAGATAGAGCTGGTTGAAGCCGATCGTCTCGATGCCGGATTCGGTCGTCGTCGTCTGCCGCACCGGAAAGAAGCGCTTGGCCGAGGTGATTTCGGCTGAAACGCCGCCATCGGCGCCGATCAGGGAAAAGCGGCCGCGCTGCTCGCTGTAGTTCGGACCCTGCGCCGGGAAGAGGCCGTCGAAACGCAGCGTGTGGCCGGAGAGTTCGACGCTCTCGCCGGCATGCATCGACAGTATCCTTTCGGTGCCGAAGCACAGCGTGCCGACAATGCCGAGCGTCGTCAGCCCGAGGCCGAGATGGGCAAGTGCAGTGCCGAACACCGAACGCGGCAGGCCGGCGAAACGGCGCAGCATGATGGCGTGCGACACATTGCCAAAGCCGGACTTGACGGCGAGGTCGGTGAGCGCGCCGCAGACCAGCCAGCAGGCGAGGCCGACACCAAGGGCGGCGAACACCGACGCGCCGTCGATGAACAGCCCGGTGACCAGCATCGCCAGGAGAGCGGCGCCGAAAGCCGCCATCAAGCGCTGGGCGACGGCATAGAGGTCACCGCGCTTCCAGGCGAGCAATGGTCCGAAAGGAACCACGGCCAGCAGCGGCACCATCAGCGGGCCGAATGTCAGGTTGAAGAAGGGGGCGCCGACTGAGATCTTGCCGGCCGAAAGCGCTTCGACCGCCAGCGGATAGAGCGTGCCGACCAGCACGGTGGCCGTGGCCGTGGTCAGGAACAGATTGTTGAGGACGAGTGCGCCTTCGCGCGAGATCGGGTGGAACAGGCCGCCGGCCGTCAGCCGCGAGGCGCGCAGCGCAAACAGGGCCAGCGAGCCGCCGATGAACAGCGTCAAAATGCACAGGATGAAGATGCCGCGGGTCGGATCGGTGGCGAAAGCATGCACCGAGGTCAGCACGCCGGAGCGCACCAGGAAGGTGCCGAGCAGCGACAGCGAGAAGGTGAGGATGGCAAGCAGCAGCGTCCAGATCTTGAGCGCCGAACGCTTCTCCATGACGATCGCCGAATGCAGAAGAGCCGTGCCGGCCAGCCACGGCATAAAGGAGGCGTTTTCGACCGGATCCCAGAACCAGAAGCCGCCCCAGCCGAGCTCGTAGTAGGCCCAGTAGGAGCCCATCGCGATGCCGCCGGTGAGGAACATCCAGGCGACCAGCGTCCACGGCCGCACCCAGCGCGCCCAGGAGGCATCGATGCGGCCTTCGATGAGGGCGGCGACCGAGAAGGAAAAGCAGATAGAGAACCCGACATAGCCGAGATAGAGCAGCGGCGGATGGATGGCGAGGCCAAGATCCTGCAGGACCGGGTTGAGATCGCGGCCCTCGATCGGCGCCGGATTGAGCCGGGTGAACGGATTGGATGTCGCCAGGATGAACAGGAAGAAGGTGGCGCCGATCGCCCCCTGCACGGCCAGCACATTGGCGCGCAGCGTCGCCGGAAGGTTGGAGCCGAAGACAGCGACCAGCGCACCGAAGAAGGTCAGGATCAGCACCCAGAGCAGCATCGAGCCTTCGTGATTGCCCCAGGTTCCGGTGATCTTGTAGATCAGCGGCTGCAGCGAATGCGAGTTTTCCCACACGCTCGCCACCGAGAAATCGGAACTTGCATAGGCGCCGGCGAGTGCTGCGAACGATAGCGCCGTGAGCGCGAAGCCTGTGACCGTGACGGGACCGCCGACAGCCATCAGCCTCTGGTTGCCGGTACGGGCGCCGATCAGCGGCACCAGCGTCTGCACCAGCGACAGCACAAAGGCGAGGACGAGCGCGAAGTGTCCGGTCTCAACCATTACTGGCTCTTGCTCTCTTGCCACACGCCCTTGGCCTTCAGCCCGTCAGCGACTTCCTTGGGCATGTAGCGCTCGTCATGCTTGGCCAGCACGCTGTCGGCGACGAAAACGCCGTCGGCGCCAAAGCTGCCTTCGGTGATGACGCCCTGCTCCTCGCGGAACAGATCGGGCAGGATGCCGGTATAGCTGACCTTGACCGATTTGTGCGTGTCGGTGACCGAGAACGCAACCGTCGCGCCCTGCCCGCGCACGACCGTGCCCTTTTCGACGAGGCCGCCGAGCCTGATGCGCTGTCCCGGCTGCAAGCTGGCGGTGGTCAGATCGGCGGGCATATAGAAATAGGAGGCCTTCTGGCCCAACGCATAGAAGGTCAGCCCGGTGGCGGCGCCGAGGAAGGCAAGACCTCCGACAATCACCGACAATCGCTTCTGCTTGCGCGTCATGTCCTACTCCGTCGCCGTCAGGCCGAGCGAGGCGGCAAAGGCGGTGAATTTCTTCGCTTCCTCACTGTCGGCGCCAAACACGGCGATACCGCGATGCAGCGCGTCGCGCGCCTGGTCAGCCTTGCCCAGCACAACATAGGAACGAATGAGCCGCATCCATCCTTCCGCGTCGCGCGGATTTTGCCGCAGTTTTTCGTCGAGGCCGGCGACCATGGTTTCGATCATGGCCTGCCTGTCCTGCGGCGCCATCGACGAGGCATCGACGGCTGCGGCATCGGGGCCTTTGGCGGGCTCTCCTGACGCGACGCTGCGGTTGGCGGCCTCGGCCAGTGCCTGTTGGACAGCTCCGCGCCATGGCGAATCCTGCGGCAGGAAATCGAGCATTTTCTGCCAAGCCGTGGTTGCCTCGGGTATGCGGCCTTCCTGGGCCAGCGCCATCGCCAAATAGAACGAGGCTTTCGCGTTTCCCGGGTCGAGTTTTAGCGCCTGTTCGAAAGCGGATTGCGCATCGGCCGAAACGATGCCGCCGGCCGCATTGGCAATCGCTTCGCCGAGGCCGGCCTCGCGGGCGGCCGTGTCGCCATCGAGGCGGATGGCATTGCGATAGGCGGTCACGGCATCGGGAAAGCGCTGCAGGCGCAGATAGATCGGGGCGAGCACGTCCCAGCCGCGTCCGTCGCCAGGGTTGGCGGCAAGATGGGCCTCGGCGCGCGTCACCAACTCGTCGACCGAACTATCGGCCGGATTCTTGGCCAGCCGTTCGGCAAGCGGCTGCGACGGCAGATCCGGCGAGCCGAGCTGGCTGTAAAGGCCCCAGCTGAGCAGAGGGACCGCCAGTACCGCAGCCGTTGCCACCAGCCTTGCCGCCTTTGACGGCTGCCGCGTGCCAGGCGCATCGGCTTGACCGACATTGGCTTGACCAACATCTCCCAGGCGAAGGATGCGGCGGGCGATTTCGGCGCGCGCCTCCTCGGCTTCCGCCGGCTGGATCAGCCCGCGCGCGGCGTCACGCTCAAGCTCGGCCAGTTGGTCGCGATAGACTTCGAGGTCGTGGTCGCTGCTGGTCGGAGCGTCCTTGCCGCCACTGGTCAGCGGCAGCAGCACCGTCAGGCTTGCGCCTAGCGTGAGGATTGCGGCTATGACCCAGAACAGCATGGTTCTTCCAATAGAGCGAGAGCCCTGCTCTCACAACATGAGGGTGCTGCGACGCTTTGACGGGATTCCGACCCCGGCCCAATGTTCAGGTCAGCGGCGTCCAGCTGCCGTCGGCGTTGCGGCATGCGGTGCCCCGCGCGGTCTGGCCGGCCGTGCCGGTAAACACCGTATGGGTGTACTGGCGGCAATCCTGCGAGCCGACGCGGTAGGGCTGGGCCGCGACGACTTCGCCGGAATGAGCCGAACTGTCGCTCTTCCACGTCACCTTCTGGCCGCTCGCCGTATATTCGAGCGCCTTGTATTCCGCCTCGAGCGCCTTGCGCTTCTCGGTGCTGTTCAGGCCGCTGCCGATCGATCCGCCGACGAGCCCGCCGGCCATGGCCGAGATGATCGTCGTCGCGACTTTGGCCCCTGAAGGAGGCGACGCGGGGGGGGTGGTGATGGAGATATCCGGGCCACTGCCCTTGCCCAGCGTTCCGCAGCCGGAAAGAGCGAGCAGTGCGGAAACGAGCGCAACGCGAATCTTCATGCCAACAACCGGTTTTCTTGAACGGGATGCGCTGGGGGCCGCGTCATCGGGGGCGTCAGGACGTCATACTATTGACATTTGTCGGAAATTTGGCCGTTTTTAACGGCCTTTGTGCAATCGAGGGGCCGCCATAACACAGGCATTCGGCCGTGTCGATTGGCCCTGGGCAGTACATCATTGCAAGCTCCGCAAGCGCACAACCGCCTTCAGCCCGCCCATCGTGGAGCGTTCCAACGCCAGCGCCCCGCCATACTCGTTGACGAGGTCGGCAACGATGGCAAGTCCGAGCCCGGTTCCCGGCTTTGTCTCGTCGAGGCGCCGGCCGCGTTTCAAGACATCGCGGGCCTTGTCCTCGGGGATGCCGGGACCGTCATCCTCGATCGATAGCTCGAACAGGCCGGCTGCGGCCGGCGTGACGGATACGGCAACAGTGCTCTTCGCCCATTTCATCGCATTGTCGAGAAGGTTGCCGAGCAGTTCCTCCAAATCCTCGCGCTCGCCAGCAAAGACGATGTCGGCCGCCGGCAGCGTAAGCGACAGGCTGACATCAGGCTTGAGTTTTTGCAGCACGCGCACCATGCGCTGCACCAGCGGGGTCACCGGCGTGCGGTAGACGACGCTGTCGCGCTGCGCGGCGACCCGAGCCCGCTGCAGATAATGGTCGACCTGCTTCTGCATCGAGGCGGCCTGGTCGGCGATGAGCTGGCCCTTGGCGCCGCCGAGCGCCCGGCCCTCGTTGATCAAAACTGCGAGCGGCGTCTTCAGCGAATGGGCGAGGTTGCCGACCTGCGTGCGCGAGCGCTCGACGATGCGCTTGTTGTTTTCGATCAGCGCATTGGTCTCGTTGGCGAGCGGCTCGATCTCGGCGGGAAACCGGCCGTCGAGCCGTTGCGCCGTGCCTTCGCGCACCTGGGCAAGCGCGTTGCGAACCCGGCGCAAGGGCTGCAGGCCGAGCAGGATGGCGATCGCATTGATGGCGATCATGCCGACGCCGAACAGGCTGAGATAGGTCAACAGGCGGCCCTGGAAGGTGGCGATCTCGTGCTCGAGCTCGGTCTTGTTGCCCATCACGCGGAAGCGCGCGGCGCGGTTCTTGGCATCGAGGACGAATTCGCTTTCGAACACTTGCAGTTCCTCGTCACCGATGCCGTCGGTGGAATAGCTGCGCTGGAAACTGGAATTGAAAGGCACCTCGGCAACGGTCGGCGACGGGATCGTCGTGGTCATCGAGGACGAATGAAGGTTGCCGTGCACGCCTTCGGAAGCCGGCTCCACCGACCAGTACCAGCCCGAATTCGGCTCCGAGAAGCGCAGGTCGCCAAGGTCGGGAGCGCCGGTGAGCTGGCCGGTTTCGGAAACGCCGACCGAGCCGATCAAATTGAACAGATGCGCCGACAGCAGGCTGTCGAAGCCGCGTTCGCTGGCCTGGCGGTAGAGCGTGGTAATCAGGGTGAAGATAACGATGAGGGTGAGGATCGCCCAGATCGTGGAAAAGCCGATGACGCGGAAGGCCAGCGAGCGCGGCCAGAGCCGCGCCGAAAAAGGCTTCCTTGCTGGTATGGGGAGCGGTTCCGCCTTACGCCTCCGGCTCACGCATGCGATAGCCCATGCCGCGCACGGTTTCGATCATTTCGATGCCCATCTTCTTGCGCAGCCGGCCGACAAAGACCTCGATGGTGTTGGAATCGCGGTCGAAATCCTGGTCGTAGAGATGCTCGACCAGCTCGGTGCGCGACACCACCTCGCCCATATGGTGCATCAGATACGCCAGCAGGCGGAACTCATGCGAGGTCAGCTTCAGCGGCACGCCGGCGACATCGGCCTTGGAGGCCTTGGTGTCGAGGCGCAGCGGCCCGCAAGTGAGCTCGGACGAGGCATGGCCGGCGGCGCGGCGGATCAGCGCCCTCACCCTGGCCAGCACCTCCTCGATGTGGAACGGCTTGGTGACATAGTCGTCGGCGCCGGCATCGATGCCCGACACCTTGTCGCTCCAGCGGTCGCGCGCTGTCAGGATCAGCACCGGCATCTTGCGGCCGTTGCGGCGCCAGCGCTCGACGACGCTGATGCCGTCCATCTGCGGCAGGCCTATGTCGAGCACGACGGCATCGTAGGGCTCTGTGTCGCCGAGGAAATGCCCCTCCTCGCCGTCATAGGAGCGGTCGACGACATAGCCGGCATCGACCAGCGCGTCGGCCAGTTGCCGGTTGAGATCCTTGTCATCTTCGACGACGAGTACGCGCATGATCGGTCAGGCCTGTTGATGGGTCAGCTATAGGCCGATTCCGGTGGTCTGGGAAACGACCCTGCAAGGGGGAAGATTGGATCAGTTCGCCGGGACGACGATCTCGGAGCGGCGCGGACGCTGGCCGTCCTTGCCCGGCACAAGCACGACGATGACGCAGACCTCCTGGCCGCCACGCGTCGTCTGCGAAGCCTTGGCCAGCGTGCCGCCATTCTGCTCGGCAACCTGCTGGCCGATCGCGTAGCAATCCGCCGCGGCTGCCGGCGTCGCTTGCGACGCCAACAGGCCGGCCGCTGTGAGCGCCAGTATCGCGGTTCTGACATGAGAGCGAAGCGTTTTCATGGTCGGCGTTGTAACGCAACTGTGCTGAACGTGAAATGAACGGTGAACGGGTGAAAATCCATCCCCGCAATACCCCCTGCGCGCGCAACGAATGAATGCGATCCTACCGCCCAGTCCCTCAGACCGGGCAATGGATTCATAACCGGAAAACCGGCTGCGCGGCTATGGTGTTTGCGCGCAGGTTCTCAATTCGCAGCCAGATTGGGAACAGGTCAAGGCGAGACCATTCTGAAGGGCCGCCCTAAATAGCGCGGGAAACGCCAAATCATCGGAGTGCGCCATGACGGATAAAGACCTTGCCGACCTTTACCGGGGCTATATCGCTTGCCTGAATGCCCAGGACTGGGCGAAACTTGGAGACTTTGTCGGCGACGAGGTGCAGCACAATGGCGAAATGCTCGGCCTGTCGGGTTATCGCCGTATGCTCGAAGGCGATTTCGAGGCGATTCCCGACCTCCGCTTCAACATCGAACTGCTGGTCTGCCAGCCGCCGCGCGTGGCGGCGCGCCTGCATTTCGACTGTCATCCCAAGGGCGTGCTGTTCGGCCTGCCGGTGAACGGCAAGCGCGTGTCGTTCGCTGAGAATGTTTTCTACGAATTCGGAGAGGGTCGCATCCGCGAGGTGTGGTCAGTCATCGACAAGGCCGAGATCCAGGCGCAAATCTAGGTTGCTTCAATCACTTTGCTCGGTGAGGGCGCGTATCCGCAGCACCCCGTGGTAGAGCGCCAGGTCCTCGTCGTAGCGGGCCTCGGCGAACTCCAAGGACAGGCGGGTCTGGTCGCGCGAGCCGGTGGCGAAAGCGGCGCCGTCAAGGCGCGCCCGGATGCTGTCCATGATCAGACGCGTCTCGGCCTCGCCTTGCCCCTTCGACCAGACATGCAGCGTGATGAGCTGGTCGTCATCATTGTCGGCGCCGGTGTCCAGATCGAATGCGCTGGTCCTGCCATAGGTCACATAAGGGAAGGCGGCACTGTCGGCCGCCTGCTCGCGCAACCCGGCGCCGCCGAGCAGCGCCGTCAGCGAGGCATCGCTCTTCAATCTCATGAACAAGGCTTGCAGCAAATCGCCGGGCGCCGTCATCGTCGTCTCCATTCGCCTGTCACGCTTTGAACAACCTCAGTTTCGCGCGCAACCTAACCGCGTTGCACGGATTTCGCCAGATGACGATCCGCCTGATGGAAGGCGGCGAATCGGGCGGCATGGCCCTTTCACGGACCGGGTTCTATTTGGCATGCGGGGAGTTTCAAGAAGGGTGTTATGAGGAGCCCTGTTTTCTCCGGCAATTCGAGGTCATTTCATGCGAACGCCACCGCTGCTGCCGGCTTTTGGAAAGCTCGGCGTCAAGCCCCCGGTCGCGATTGCGGCAGCACCCGCCCTGTCGAAGAGGACCGTGGCCCTGCGCATGCGCGAGATACTTTCAATGCATGGCGGCCTGGCCTTGAAGCTGTCGGTGGTGGCCTGGACAATCCTGATCCTGGCGGCGGCATTTTTCATGTCAAAGGCCTGATGCCGATATGACAAACCGCTACGCGTTGCGCATGGACGAGCCCGAGAGCTGGACTATCTTCGACATCTTCACCGGCCAGCCTGTCGAGCTTAAGCAACAGGTGATGGTGGCCATGAATTTGCGCGATGCGGAAGCGATGGCCGACCGCCTGAACAGCCGGGACGTCAAGCGGCGGGCAAAAGCCGACCGCAAGTCCTGACGCACGCTGATCTCAGCCGCTCTGATTGCAAGACGAACGCGCGCTAACCGAAATCCGCGGCTGTGAGCACATATATGCTCTTGCGGGTGCGGGCGTAGGCCTTGCTGGCAATGTCATGGATGGAGCTGGACGCGGTGTCGAAAGCCGCCAGATAGGTGGCTTCCGCGGTCGCCGTCCCTGATGGCGCCTTCGAGAGGGCATCGGCTGCGACAGAGAAGGAAATCTGGAACATGCCGTCGTGGCCGACAAAGCGGATGCGCTTGCCGGCCTCGTCATAGAAGCGACTTGGATTGGGGAATGTCAGGCTCATGACGTGCCCCCCTTCGGCGCGGCGGCGGCTTTCTTGACTGTCGCCCGCTTCTTCTTCGGTGTCGGGTTCAAGGCTTCCGCGACGCGGTCGGCCTCTTCCTTGGCCAGGCGCAATTCCCTGAGCCTTGCTGTCTTGATCTCCCTGGCCCTCGCTTCGGACATGTAGTCGGAGGTTGCCTTGTTGCGCTCGGCCGTCTTCTTCTGCTTGTCCATGAAGCGGGCTTCAGCTTTTTCCATGATGCTCTGATTGCCTTCGGCCATCGCCTAAATCTCCTTCGTGCCTGAAATTGTGAAATCGAACTTACGATATAAATAGTCACTTTTGCCTCGAAATTCAATTTTTTGAAATATCTAGGCGCCTCGCGACGTTTCGAACCCTGCAGACATCATAATACTTTTTAATATTTAATTTTGGCCACGAATAATTTTTGGCACTCCTATCTATCGAGTGCCAACACGCCTATAAGAACGGCGCGGTCGCCTATGCCGGCCCCAGAAAGAAGTTCTCATGAAGTTTCGGCCACTCCACGACCGCGTCGTCATCCGGCGCGCCGAAGGCGATGTCAAATCCAAGGGCGGCATCATCATTCCCGACAATGCCAAGGAAAAGCCGCAGGAAGGCGAAGTCATCGCCGTTGGGCCGGGCGCACGCGACGAAAACGGCGCGCTTGTTCCGCTCGACGTCAAGGCCGGCGACTTCATCCTGTTCGGCAAATGGTCGGGCACCGAGGTCAAGATCGACGGCGAGGACCTGCTGATCATGAAGGAAGCCGACATTATGGGCGTCATCGACAAGAGCGAGACGGCCGCTATCGGCAAGAGCGGGACGGTCGTCACCGAGAAGAGCGTCAAAGCCAAGAAGGCTGCCTGACCGGCCTGGCTTTGCCAGGCTCCGGCGAGCCGCTTGCTTCACCACACCAACGGGATTGAAAAAAATGTCTGCCAAGGAAATCAAATTCGCCACCGACGCGCGCGACCGCATGCTGCGCGGCGTCGAGATCCTCACCAATGCGGTGAAGGTCACGCTCGGCCCCAAGGGCCGCAACGTCATCATCGACAAGGCTTATGGCGCGCCGCGCATCACCAAGGACGGTGTGACGGTGGCCAAGGAAATCGAGCTTGCTGACAAGTTCGAGAACATGGGCGCGCAGATGGTGCGCGAAGTGGCTTCGAAGACCAACGACCTCGCCGGTGACGGCACCACCACCGCCACGGTGCTGGCCGCATCGATCCTGCGCGAAGGCGCCAAGCTGGTTGCCGCGGGCATGAACCCGATGGACCTCAAGCGTGGCATCGACCAGGCTGTCGCCGCCGTGGTCAAGGACATCAAGGCGAAGGCCAAGAAGGTCAAGTCGTCGGCCGAGATCGCGCAGGTCGGCACCATCGCCGCCAATGGCGATGCCAGCGTCGGCGCCATGATCGCCAAGGCGATGGACAAGGTCGGCAATGACGGTGTCATCACCGTCGAGGAGGCCAAGACCGCCGACACCGAACTCGACGTCGTCGAAGGCATGCAGTTCGACCGCGGCTATCTCTCACCCTATTTCGTCACCAATGCCGACAAGATGCGCGTCGAACTGGAAGAGCCTTACGTGCTCATCCACGAGAAGAAGCTCGGCAATCTGCAGGCGATGCTGCCGATCCTCGAAGCAGTGGTGCAGAGCGGCAGGCCGTTGCTGATCATCTCGGAAGACGTCGAAGGCGAAGCACTGGCGACGCTGGTCGTCAACAAGCTGCGCGGCGGCCTCAAGGTCGCGGCCGTCAAGGCGCCGGGCTTCGGCGATCGCCGCAAGGCGATGCTGGAAGACATCGCCGTGCTGACATCGGGCCAGATGATTTCCGAGGATCTCGGCATCAAGCTCGAAAACGTCACCATCGAGATGCTTGGCCGCGCCAAGCGCGTACTGATCGAGAAGGACACCACCACGATCATCGACGGCGCCGGCACCAAGGCGACCATCCAGGCGCGCATCGCGCAGATCAAGGGCCAGATCGAGGAGACCACGTCCGACTACGACAAGGAGAAGCTGCAGGAGCGGCTGGCCAAGCTCGCCGGCGGCGTCGCCGTGATCCGCGTCGGCGGCGTCACCGAGTCTGAAGTGAAGGAAAAGAAGGACCGCATCGACGACGCGCTGAATGCGACGCGCGCGGCGGTGGAAGAAGGCATCGTGCCCGGCGGTGGCGTGGCGCTTCTGCGCGCAAGATCGGCTCTGGCCGGCCTGACCGGCGCCAATGACGATGTGACCGCCGGCATTTCGATCGTGCTCAGGGCGCTGGAAGCGCCGATCCGCCAGATCGCCGAGAATTCCGGCGTCGAAGGCTCGATCGTCGTCGGCAAGCTGTCCGACAGCAAGGACCAGAATCAGGGCTTTGACGCCCAGAACGAGGTCTATGTCGACATGATCAAGGCCGGCATCGTCGACCCGGCGAAAGTGGTGCGCACCGCGTTGCAGGACGCCGGCTCGATCGCCGCCCTTCTGATCACCGCCGAAGCGATGATCACCGACGTTCCGGCCAAGGATGCGGCGCCTGCGGGCGGCGGTGGCGGCATGGGCGGCTACTGACCATCGCCCGAAAATTGCCCGCTGGGAATCTGGGCGGGCATAAATCAAAACAGGCTGCCGGGGACATTTCCCCGGCGAGCCAGGAATTTCCGTCAGTCAGTCAAGACCAGTCATCAACGACAGGGAGATCGACAGATGATCACATTCGCCCCGAAGCCAAACGCTGTATCCGCGACCAAGCCGGCGGAGGAGAGCCGCTTCGATCGCATCCGCCGGATTGCCGCCGACAAGCACAGGCAGGCCGATGCCGGGCCGATTCGCCGCGAGCCGTCGAAGACCGGCGACAAGCGGCCGACGTGACGGCTGCCAACCTCACGACACCGGCAACGCTCCGCCCTCTTCGGTGCGGCGGGCAATGAACTCGTCGAGCACATCGGATGTGGCAACGGCCGACGCCGGCGGCTGGAAGTCGGCCAGCGTCCGCTTCCAGATGCCGGTGGCGCGCTCGGTGGCCGACTTCGAACCGGACTGCGTCCAGCTGCCGAAATTCGACCAATCGGCGACCAGCGGCTCGTAGAAGGCGGTGCGGTAGCGCGTCATGGTGTGGTCGGCGGAGAAGAAATGCCCGCCCGGCTGGACTTCAGCGATCGCCTCGAAGCCGATCGAATCCTCGTCGCCGGGGGTCGTAGCGCAGAGTTCGGCAACCGTCTGCAATGCCTCGATATCGGTGATCAGCTTCTCGTAGGAGACGCTGAGGCCACCCTCCAGCCAGCCCGCGGCATGGATGCAGACGGTGGCGCCGGCAAGCACCGAGCCCCACAGCGCGAACTGCGTCTCGTGCGCCGCCTGCACATCGGAAATGTTGGCCGCACTGCCGCCGCCGGACCGCCAAGGCAGGCCGGTGAAGTGCGCCAGCTGGCCGGCGCCCAGCGTCGCCTTGACGTGCTCGGGCGTGCCGAAGGCCGGTGCGCCGGACTTCATGTCGACATTGGAGGAGAAGGATCCGTAGACCACCGGTGCGCCCGGCCGCACCATCTGCGCCAGCGCGAGACCAGCCAGCGCCTCGGCATGCTGCAGCGTCAATGCGCCGGCGACGGTGATCGGCGCCATGGCGCCGGCCAGGCAGAAGGGCGTGATGACAGAGACCTGGCCGGCCCTGGCGAAGTCGATGATGCCTTGCGCCATCGGGATATCGAGCTGGCGCGGCGAATTGGTGTTGATCACGGTGTAGCAATGGACGCCGGCCAGGAACTCGTCCTGCGAGAGCCCGCGCGCCAGCCTGATCATCTCGAACCCATCCTCGACCTGCGGCGTGCCGCGGGCGAAGACGAAGGGGAACTTGTCCGACAGGGTCAGCTGCGCACGGTTGACGGCATAGTGGCGCAAATGGTTGTCGACATCCTGCGGCTCGATCCAGGGGCCGAGCATATGCAGCACGTCGAAATTCTGAACAAGCTTGGTCAGTTCTTCGAAAGCGGCGAGCGTGCCCGGACGCCGTCCGCGTTCGAGATCGGTGACGTTGGGCGCCCCGGCTCCGGCCAGGAACGTCATCGAGCCGAGCTCCAGCATGAGATCGCGGCTACGGTTGCCCGCCAGCGCCCGGATGGATTTCGGCGCCGAGGCCAGTGCCGCAGTGACAATATCGCGGCCGATGCGCACCATCTGGCTGTCCTCGTCGACCAGCGCACCGGCTTTGGCGTAGATCGCCCGTGCCTCCGGCAGCAGCACCTTGATGCCGAGCTCTTCCAGCACGCGCAACGCCGTGTCGTGGATGGCCGCGACCTGGTCGTCCGAAAACACCGGCTGCGGCAGGAACGGGTTCTTGAGCGAGCGATAGTTCGGGTGGCGGCTTGACCCGCTGCCGGCCTCACCGGTGTGCCCGCGCCGGCGCTCGCGCCTGGTCTCCCTTATAATGTCATCGACCATGGCCAAAACTCCTCATTGCCGCATCGCCTGCCCTCGGGGTCGTATGGCGAGGCCGGAATAATTCGCGCCGGCCGCTCGACGCCGACAATGTGCACCCAAAGCGCGGTCCCCTCCCCGGCGAATTCGTCGCCCAGCAACGTCAGCGCGACGCTTTTGCCTATTGTGTAGCCATAGCCGGCTGAGGCGACGAAGCCGACGCGCCGGCCCTTGTGCCAGACTGGCTCGAAGCCACTGGCGTCGGCATCGACGGCGTCGACCTCCAGCGTCACGATCCGGGCGGCGCTCAACAAACCGTGCGGTGTGGCCTGGCTGCCCTTGTGAGCCGGGCTGAAATGGAAGAATAGTCTTCGCCGGGTATGCCCGCCCTGAAATTGCCCGCTTGCGGTTCTCAGGTGGGTGGGGTGAGTTTCGGGAATGGCCAGTCCTTTAGAACGACGCCCAAGACGAAGAGGTCCGATCGCCGCCGCACTGCTGGCGGTGGACGCGTGGATCGATTCCTCGCTCTACGAAATCGGCTTCAAGGCCGGCCAGTTCTGGGAATCGGCGACCATTTTTTCGCGGCGCTTCCGAGTCACCGGCTGGCGACGCGGCATCATCGAGGTGCTGAGCGAAGGTTTTACGATGGGCGCCGGCGGCGTCGTCGTGCTGCTCGCACTCGCGATGCCGGCCTTCCAGATCACCACCGGCGACTGGCGCAGTCAGGGCGATTTCGCCGTCACCTTCCTCGACCGCTACGGCAACGAGATTGGCCAGCGCGGCATCATCCAGCGCGATTCCGTGCCTGTCGACGAGATGCCGGACCATGTCATCAAAGCAGTGCTGGCGACCGAGGACCGGCGCTTCTTCGAGCACTACGGCATCGACGTGCTCGGCCTGTCGCGCGCCATCTTCGAGAATGTGCGGGCCAATTCCGTCGTCCAGGGCGGCTCCAGCATCACCCAGCAGCTGGCCAAGAACCTGTTCCTGTCGAATGAGCGGACCTTCCAACGCAAGATCAAGGAAGCCTTCCTGTCGCTGTGGCTGGAGGCCAATCTGTCGAAGAAGGAGATCCTGCAGCTTTATCTCGACCGCGCCTATATGGGCGGCGGCACGTTCGGCATCGAGGCGGCGGCGGATTTCTATTTCGGCAAGAGCGTCAAGGATCTGAACCTCGCCGAGGCGGCGATGCTGGCCGGCCTGTTCAAGGCGCCGACCAAATACGCCCCGCACATCAACCTGCCCGCCGCCCGTGCTCGCGCCAATGTGGTGCTGTCGAACCTCGTCGATTCCGGTTTCATGACCGAAGGCCAGGTGCTGCAGGCAAGGCTGCATCCAGCCGAGATCGTCGACCGCGGCGAGCAGAAGAGCCCGGATTATTACCTCGACTGGGCCTTCGATGAGGTCAAGAAAATCGCCAAGCCCGGCCAGCATTCGCTGGTCGCCCACACCACTTTCGACGCCAACATCCAGAAAGCGGCGGAGGAATCCGTCGAATTCCATCTCCGCCAGTTCGGCAAGGAATACAACGTCACCGAGGGCGCCGTTGTAGTGATCGAGACCAATGGCGCGGTACGCGCCATTGTCGGCGGCCGCGACTATGGCGCAAGCCAGTTCAACCGCGCCACCAAGGCGCTGCGCCAGACCGGCTCCTCGTTCAAACCTTACGTCTACGCCACCGCCATGGAGCACGGGTTCACCCCGGACTCCGTCGTCTCAGGCGGGCCGATCAGCTGGGGCGGCTGGTCACCGCACAATTACAATGGCGGCTCGGCCGGCAATGTGACGCTGATCACGGCGATCGCCAAATCGATCAACACCGTGCCGGTACGGCTGGCCAAGGACTATCTCGGCATCGGCCCGATCAAGGCGATGGCCGAATCATTCGGCGTGGAATCGCCACTGGAGTCGCACAAGACCATGGTGCTCGGCACATCGGGCATGACGGTCATGGACCAGGCGACGGGCTACAGTGTGTTCGCGCAGAACGGCTTCGCCGGCTCGCGGCACGGCATCACCCAGCTCGTCACCCGCACCGGCGATGTCGTCTACGACTTTGCCAAGGATGCGCCGGCGCCGCATCGGGTTCTGTCGGAACAGGCTCTGAAATACATGAACACCATGCTGGCTGCGGTGCCGGCGATCGGCACCGCGCGGCGCGCGCAGCTGCCCGACATCGTCGTCGCCGGCAAGACGGGGACGACGCAATCCTATCGCGACGCCTGGTTCGTCGGCTTCACCGGCAATTACACGGCTGCCGTCTGGCTCGGCAATGACGACTTCACCCCGACCCGCAACATGACCGGCGGCACGCTGCCGGCGATGGTGTGGCAGCGGCTGATGGTCTACGCGCACCAGAATATCGACCTGAAGCCGATCCCCGGCCTAGACAAGCCCTTCGTCGACGAAGAGATCGCGGCCAAAGCCGAGGAAGCGGAGAAGAAAAACGCCGATCAGGCAGCCGCCGATGCCGCGGCCGAGCGCCCGGCGGTGTTGTCCAGCCGCACGACACAGACGCTGCGCGAGATGACCAAGGTGTTCCAGACAGCGCCCGTGCTCGGCTCGCCGCAGACACCGGAGACCCTGTCGGCGCTTTGATTCCACAGCGCTGCTTGCTCTGTGGCCTGCCCCGCTATATCCCCGAACGATAATTCTCTCGTCCCGGTTCTTCATGCTCAAGACCGCCTTTTTCACGCTGCTTTCGCTTGCCATAGCCATCGGCCTCGGCGGCGGCAGCGTCTGGTATGCGCTGCAGGCGCAGAGCGGCGTCGGCGCGATCAGCATCGGCCAATGGACCGCCTTCCCCGAGATCGGCACGCAAGATGCCGACCCCTATTCGAAGGCGCGCGTGGCGCGCGAGGGCGTGCTGGCGCTCGGCAAGGCGGAAGGCTTGTCCTTCATCGCCGAACGCGATGCGGCCGGCGATGAGCTTCAGCGGCAATGCGACTACAGGATCGAGGGCAGTTTCCCGACCGCCCGGTTCTGGACGCTCTATGCCGCGGATCAATCGCTCGGCGTGGTCGACACCGGCAAGCCAAGGCTGGCGGCGCTGCAATCCTACCAGGTGCTGCGTCAGCCCGACAATTCGGTGATCATCGCCGTCGGCAACCGTCCGGCCCCCGGCAACTGGCTTCTGACCGAAGGTTTTGGCCGGATGTATTTCGTGCTCACCTTCTACGACACGCCGATTGCCTCAAGCACCGGCCTTTCCGACGTGTCGCTGCCCCGGATCGTCAAGGCTGGCTGCAATGCGTAGGTTGCTGCACGCCATCCTGCTCGGCCTGCTCGGCGCCGGCATCGTCCACATCGTGGTGCTTTTGCTGGTGCCGGAATTTACCGAGCGCGATGCCTGGTCACGGCTGGCGATGGCGTCCGACCTCTACAAGATGACCAGGCTGGATGCCGAGGCGGGCGGCGCGCCGGTGGTGAAGTCGGTGGATCCGCTGTTTTACGCCGCCGCCTGCCGCTTCGACCTTGCCGAAGGCGTGGTGCGGATCAAGGCGCCGGGCAGCGTGCCGTTCTGGTCGGTGTCGGTCTATGACCGCAACGGCCACAATTTCTATTCATTCAACGACCGCACGGCGACCGGCAGCAAGCTGGACACCGTGGTGCTGACGCCGGCACAGATGATCGACGTGCGCAGGGAGCTTCCCGAAGACCTGCAAGGGGCGATCTTCGTCGAGGCGCCGATCGAGGAAGGCATCTTCGTCATCCGCGCCTTCGTGCCTGACGACAGCTGGAAGCCAGTTGTGTCGCAGTTCCTGGACCAGAGCTCCTGCGAACTGCAGGACTACTGACCTCACCCCGACGACCAGCAAATTCAGTGGTGCGGAACAGGCGTCCGTGGTGTGCCCGGCTGGTCCGGCGGCCGCGCCTGGCCCGCCAATGGCGGATGCTCGTAGCGGACGCCGGGGAAAATGATCACCGCCGCCGGCGTACCGGTGTCCTGAACTGCTCGATTGACTGGTGCCGATCGCGGCACGAAAGACAGTACCATGCCCATGGTTCGCGTATTCCTCTCGGTTGCCCCGGAGCACAACGCAACGCCTCCAAATGTGATTAAGGCCGGCAGAGGGTTAACGGAGCGCTAACGGATCGCGGCTAATTTGATGTTTGTTCCAGGCCTAGCGCGAAACCGACACAGTTGCGGTTGAGCATGGTCCGGGTTGTGTCGAGTGTCGGGCGTATCTTCCGTGTCAGCTTCGGATTTCAGGCAAATCGCCATACGGACGGAATCGGGAAAAGCCGAAAGGCTGTTTCGCGCCGCCGTGTCGGCGTTCTGCTCGCTGACCCGCCCGTCGCGCCGCGAGATCGCCCAGCTCGAGGATCTGACGCTGCCGCTGTTCGACAGCGTGCCGGTCGAATCGCGCCGCTATGTCGCCGCCGCCCTGTCCGAATGCGAATATGCGCCGGCCGCCCTGGTGCGGCGGCTTTGCAAGGAGCCGGTCGATGTCTGCGCGCCCTTGCTCGTCCGTTCGCGGGCGCTGGGCGACATCGACCTGATCGCGTTGATCGGCCGCCACGGCCTGCCGCATGCGCGCGCCATTGCCCGCCGCAAGGATTTGAACCCGACCATCGCGCAGTTGATCAAGGCGCTGGAAAAGCCGACCCTCGTGCGCGTGCGGCAGCCCGAGCCGATCGCCGACGTGGCGGGCAACGGTGCCGAAGCCGCTGCCGCCGCTCCCAGCGCACCAAAACTGCCCGGCAGCGCCGCCGAAACCGCCAGGCGCCGCCTGCGCTCGATGATGCTCGCCGAGGGCGAGGCGACATCGGTCAATCCCTTCGTCGGCTCAGCAACTTACAGCAAGCTGCGCGAGACGGCGCTGACCGGCAAAGCCGCCTTCTTTCAGACCGCGCTTGCCGACGCGCTCGACATCGACTTCTCCACGGCGCGGTCGCTGACCGAGCATTCGAGCTATGTCTCGTTGCTCGCCGCGCTGCGGGCGCTCGACCTCAGCGAGGACAGGGCATTCCTGATCGTGGTCGCGGTTTACCCCCGGGAGTTTCCGCACCCGCAGGCGATCCGCATCTTCCTCGACCGCTACCGGCTGCTGCACCACGAGGCGGCGCTCGACAAGGTGCGCGGCTGGAAGGCCGAAACATTGTCGCGAGCGGTGCGCGGCAACACCCCTGTCGCCGCGAATGGCGACCAAGCGCCGGACGTCGACAAAGCCAGCCTACGGGCCAGCCTCAAGGCGTCTTGACGGAGAGAAGCTCCTCGACGGAAACCGTTCCGGCCTCGATCTCGACCACCCAGATGTCGGGATCGAATTTTTTCTCCCGCTCAAGCCTGGCGTCAAGCGCGGCGGCATCGTCGCCGGCGCCGAGCAGCGTGAAAAAGCGATCATCCGGTTTGTCCGAATCGTAGCTCGTCTGCGGCGCCGGGCCGAACAGGGAGACGTCGCCCAGCCTGCCGCGGGAGAGCACGAAGACAGCGCCGGCCTCGGTCGCGCCGCGCTTGACGACGGCCGCAAAGCCGCCGGCGCCGAAAACACGGCGCAGCAGGGCCGACACCCAAAACTCGGTGGTTACGCGCATGACGAAGCTCCGGAGGACATGCGCGGCGTCTTAGCCGGATTTTCGGCTATCCGCGAGCGGTCGTCTTGACCACCACTCAATTGGTCAGGCCGATCTCGCGCATCTTGACGTAGACGACCTCGTCGGGCTCGCCCGTTTCCGGCAGGCCGAACAGCGACTGGAATTCCTTGATCGCCGCCTTGGTGCGGGCGCCGACGACGCCGTCGAGTTGCATGTCGTCATTGCCGAATGCCTTCAGGCCGGCCTGGATCTTGACGATGCGGGCATCGGGCGCTTGGGCGGATACCGGCGCGGAAACCGGGATGGGCGCAGGCGCGGCCTCGGGCGCGGCAACTCGAGCGGCGGCCATATCCACGGGCCTCGGCACAGGATGCGGGATGCCAGCTGTTGTCTGCTTGGCGCCGAGCTGGTCGAGCAGGACGGCGTCGATCTCACCGGAGGCCGGCAGGCCAACTTTCTGCTGGTATGCCTGGATCGCCTTTTGGGTATTCGGCCCGGAAATGCCGTCGACCGTTCCCGTGTAGAAATCGAGATCCTTCAGGATGCCCTGGACCTGCTCGACGGTCGGATCGCTTTTGACCGGAGCCGGGCCGGGCCGCAGGATGTTGATGGTGGTTTCGGGTTCGTCCGCGCCGGGGTGCGGAAAACCCTCGATGCTGCGGGTGGCGAAGAAGGCGCCGGCATGCGGAAACGGCTGGTACCACAGCGCGTTGGCGGAAACGTAGAACAGCGTCACCAGGAAGGCGGTCGAGCCGCCGACCAGGACCGGATTGCGCGAGATCGCGCCGCCCAGCGCAATCGCGCCGGCCTCGAACGCGCCGCTGCGGCGCTTGACCGCCTTAGGCTGTTTTGCGGAGCGAGCCATTCCTGTCCCCTTTCGCGTCGCCTTTCGTCCTGGTCGCGGGCATCGGCAGCACGCCGTTCCTCTCGGTCGCGCTCCTCTTCGGCCCGTTCACCGGCAGGCTGATCGTGACCGTCGTCCCCTCGCCCGGCATGCTTTCGATCGACATCGTGCCGTCGTGCAGCGCCACCAGGCCCTTGACCAGCGACAGGCCGAGCCCGGTGCCCTCGAAGCGGCGCGTATAGTCGTTCTGGATCTGCATGAACGGCTTGCCGAGATTGACAAAATCTTCCTCGGCGATGCCGATGCCGGTGTCCCTGACCCAGAAATGCAGCCGCGAGCCGATCCGCTTGGCGCCGACGATGATATCGCCGCCATCGGGCGTGAACTTGACCGCATTGGAGACGAGGTTGATCAGGATCTGCTGCACGGCACGACGGTCGGCATTGATCTCCCCGGCGTCCGGCGCAATCTGCGCCTGGAGATCGATGTTCTTGGCATTCGCCTGCAGCTGCATCATCGACTGGCACATCTCGACCGCTTCGATGAATCGGAACGGTTCGGGCTCGGTCGCGTAGGCGCCGGCCTCGATCCTCGAGACATCAAGGATGGAGGTGACGACGGCAAGCAGATGCTGGCCCGACTCCTTCACCAGGCTGACATACTCCTTCTGGCGCGGGTCCTTGAAGCCGCCGAACATCTCATGCAGCAGCATGTCGGAAAAACCGATGATGGCGTTGAGCGGCGTCCGAAGCTCATGGCTGACGACCGCCAGGAAGCGGCCCTTTGCCACCTCGGCCGACGCTGCGGCCTCATTGGCGGCAGCAAGCTCGTCGCGCAATTCGGCAGTCTCGTCGTTCTCGCGCAGCAGCAGAGTGAAGGTCTCCTGCTGCTCTTCGGCACGCATCAGTTCGAGCTGAAATGGCCGGTAATTGTCGGCCGTCGAGGCGCTGCCGTCCTGCGGCAGCCTTACCCGAAGATCGAGCCGGCGCGCCAGGGCGCCATCGCGCATGTCGGCAAGCGCGCTGAGATAAGCGACGCGATCGGACAGGTGGATGCGGTCGAACAGCCCGGCGCCGAAAAGCAGTTCCGGCGGCAGCTTCAGGATGGTGCGCGCCTTGGCCGAGGCATCCAGGACCTCGCCATGCCGGGCGACATGCAGGACAACGGCGTCGATCATGTCTTCAAGGCGGTCGTTTGGAAGCAGCGCGGGCTGCGCGCGTGCGGCATCGCCTAGGGCTGCGAGCCGAGGAACCAGCGTCAGGCCCCAGGCGAGCGGCAGCAGCCAGTGCCACGCCGCGACTTGCGCCCCGCCGAGCGGGACGACAGAGGCGACAAAGGGCTGCAGCAGCATTGCGGCCAAGGCCGAGAGGCCGCCCCAAAGTGCCGCGCGCTTTGAACCGCCGATCCACCAGGCCTCGAATGGCAGTGCCAGGGCCAGCAGCGCAACCGGCGACGCCAGGCCGCCTGCTGCCGCGACGGCGCCGGCAAGCGCAAGACCGCCGGCGGCAAGGGCAACCTGGGCTGCCAGCGTCATCTTGCCTGACGCCGCCACCAGCAAGGCGGCGAACCAGCAAAGACCGAAGGCGGCGAAAATGGCTGCGACGGTGACGGCGGCGCCCATGCCCGAGGTGACCAGTGTCACCGCCGCACCGGCGGCGAAGAACGGAGCGGCAAGCATGATGCCGATGAACCGGCGCTGGCGCAGGCGATCGCCCTGGCCGATGATGGCCGGATGGACCATGCGTTCGCAACCGGCCGCCAGCGCGCCAGGCAGTTCAATATATCTGGCAGTTGTCAAACTCAACGCACTCGCACCCGGTCGTGACTGCCCTGCTTTGCAGGTCGCTTTTGCTTGTTTGAAACTCGCATCCAGCGTTTAAGGAATGAATAAGGCTGACCGGAACAACGAGCGCGCTGCGGCAAAAATTGGAGCGCCGGCACCGGAATGCACCGCCATTTGTGGCCATAGTAAACGGAGCGTTATGTGCAAAGGGCGTGCCCGTGGCTGCGAAACCCTGAGCCGGCATGCCTGCTCTTCTGAAGATATCCATGCGCAACAATCGCTTAGATGGTTACTGCAAGGTTAAGAAAATTGCCGGCATTTGAGGCTAATGCACTGCAAAACGCCTCGCTTCGAATTTGCCTAAAATTTGAGGAAAATTTTCACTGAGCAGGAAAGCCGTCCTTTGCGCCTCATGTGCCATTGTGGCTGATATAAAGAGGTCATTGCGCATGGACGCATGATCCGGTCATTGGACGAGAGGGCAGATCGATGGGCTTTTTGATAAGAATGGCGTTCTGGTTTTCGCTGGTGTTGCTAGCGCTGCCGCTGACCGTCGGCCCCGACGAGGATGGCCGCGAGAGCGTCGGGCCGTTCCAGGCGCTTTTTGCGGCGCGCGAAGCGGTCGGCGACATCGCCGGCATTTGCGAGCGTAAGCCGGACGTCTGCGAAACCGGCAAGTCGGCGATGCATACGATCAGCGCCCGGGCCAAGGAAACCGCCAAGATCGCCGCCGCCATGCTGGACGACAAGAGCGCCGAGACCTCGCCCGATACATCGCTGGCCACCGGCAGCGTCGCCAAGGACATCGTGCTGCCGGCGACAGTCAACATACCTGCCAAGCTGGTGGCGAAGAACTAAACACCATTTCAGCTGTATCTACAGCGACACCGCAGGCCGGTCGGACCTCTCGATGCCTGCGGTGCTTTTCTTCTTTTTCCGTGACGCCGGAGCCGCGGATGACTATATCCCGAGCAATGGCCACGACGATCCAGACGATCCGCGACGACTTCTCCCTGCTCGACGAGTGGGAAGACCGCTATCGCTATGTCATCGAGCTCGGCGAAGCGCTGCCGCCATTTCCCGACGCCGAACGCAACGCCGCCAACAAGGTGCCGGGCTGCGTCAGCCAGGTCTGGCTGACCACGAACCGAGCGCCGGGCGCCGATCCGGTCATCACCTTCACAGGCGATTCAGACGCTCATATCGTGCGCGGTCTGGTCGCCATCATGCTGGCGCTGTTTTCGGGACGGACTGCCAGCCAGATCCTTGAAACGGACGCAGAGGCGACGCTGAGGTCGCTTGGCCTCGACGAACATCTGTCGCCGCAGCGGGCCAATGGCCTGCGCTCGATGGTCAAGCGCGTCAAGCGCGACGCCGAGATGGCTCTCAAGCAGACTGCTTGATTGCTCTATCTTCTCTTCTTTCGACGCAATTCCCAAGAGAAAGCGCTCGGCAGTTTTCCTGGAATTGTTCTAGAAACAAAAACGGCGCCGTAAGGGGCGCCGTTGATCTTGTCCATTGGAGCCGGTGTTACCGCCCCTTGCGCTTGCGGCCGAGGCCCATCTTCTTGGCCAGCTGCGAACGGGCAGCGGCATAGTTAGGGGCAACCATCGGATAGCTGGCGTCGAGATTCCACTTCTCGCGGTATTCATCGGGCGTCAGACCGTAATGGGTCATCAGGTGGCGCTTCAGCGACTTGAACTTCTTGCCATCTTCAAGGCAGACGATGTAATCGTCATGAACAGAGCGCTTCGGGTTTACCGCAGGCTTCTGCTTGTCGGCCGGAGGCTGTTCGCTTGCTCCGCCCACGCGCCCGAGAGCGGCATGGACATCAGCGATAAGGTTCGGCAATTCGCCGACCGGCACGGGATTGTTGCTGACATAGGCTGCCACCACATCGGCGGTCAGCTCGATCAGCGCATCGCTATTTCTGGAAGGTGTTTCGACGATATCCATGGCTTAGGCCCCAACGAAGGATGTTTCTGTTTGCGCCCTTTTTGGAAGATCGGGCATGGCGCGAATTTCACGCGGGAAGAGCTTCATGGATTCGCGTCCGGGCATCTTAATGAGCCCACAGACAAAGTAAGTCAATTCGCATCTTGCGCTATATTCAACGATATTCATCGAATAGTCGCTCTTCAGCTTCAATCTTTGGTGCACTCTGTAACTTCGCGATATTTTCTGGTCGGACCAGGACTAGCATGACGTAAGGTCACGCCATCGCTAAATCAGCAGGGACTCATAAAGTGGGCAGCGATGCTTGGTCTATGCTTCAAGGTTGGGGCAGCTGATTGTCGGATTCGTACCAAACCGCAAGTTGCAAAGCGTTGGCGAAACCCGCCGAAGAAGATATTCGGTCTGACCGGATTCAATCCGGCGTGAGGTATTTTCCATAGACCCAGCCACTAACAAAAGCACCATTTTGCGCCGGGTCGTGCCAAACTTGACACCATTGATAGCGAATTGCCTGTTTCTGTTTCCAGTGCGGCTGGCCGGCGATCTCCAGAAGATTCAAGCCGCCGGTGCACTTGCCGGTCATCTGCAGGATCGTCCCGTTGGGATAGGCGGCCTGCTTCTGCGAGGTGCCGGACGGATATTTGCGAACGTTGAGCGTGTCGCCGAACGGCACGCCAGCCACTTGCCAAGCGGCGAACGCGGTTGCATGAGACTGGCCGGTGAAAGCCAGAACGGTCGAAGCGACGACGGCGAGAGCCGCAGCGGTGTTGATATGGAAATTCATCATCCTCTCCTTTTGGCTAATCTCCCGAGCCCGCCGCAACCAATACATCCCGGCCCTTGAACCCGCGCTGATCGGCGTGTTCATTTGCCATTCAAGTAATTTCTTCAGTGAGACGCAATGACCAAGACCTCAGCTTTTCCGACCGCCAGCCCGCCGAGCCCCGAGAAACACCCCGTCTTCGACACGCATCACGGCATTACCCGCACAGATGACTATGCCTGGCTGAGGGCCGAGAACTGGCAGGCGATGTTCAGGGACCCTTCCCTGCTTGAGGGCCGCATCCGCGCCCATCTCGAAGCCGAAAACGCCTATCAAGCAGTGCTTATGGCCGATACGCTAGAGCTTCGGAAGCAGCTGTTCGGCGAGATGAAGGGGCGCATCAAGGAAGATGATTCGACGGTGCCGATGAAGGATGGCCCCTATGCTTACGGCTCATCCTTCAAGCTTGGCGGCGAACAGCCCCGCTATTTCCGCATGCCGCGCGATGGCGGCGATGAGCAGATCCTGCTCGATGGCGACGCGGAAGCCGAGGGCAAGCCCTATTTCCGCCTCGGCGGCGTCGACCATTCGGCCGATCACCGCAAGCTGTTGTGGGCGTTCGACGACAAGGGCTCTGAATTCTTCACACTTCGCGTGCGCGATCTCACCAGCGGCAAGGAACTGAGCGACCAGATCGAGGCCACCAGTGGTGGCGGCGTCTGGAATGCCGCCGATGACGGCTTCTTCTACACAAGGCTCGACGACAATCATCGCCCGTCCAAGGTGCTGTTCCACGCGCTCGGCGGCAGCCCCCTTAATGACCGGCTGATTTATGAGGAAACCGATCCCGGCTTCTTCATGGATGTCGGCGGCACGCGCTCCAACGAATGGATCATGATCGGGATCAACGATCACGAAACCTCGGAATATCACCTGATGCGCGCCGATGAGCCTTTCGCCGAGCCAAAGCTGGTGGCAAAGCGCGAGACTGGCCTGCAATATGATCTGGAAGAAGGCGGCGACATCTTCTTCGTCCTCACCAATGCCGACGGCGCCAAGGACTTCAAGATCATGACGGCGCCGGCTAATGACCCGGTTCGGGCCAATTGGGAAGAGCTGGTGGCGCACGAGCCAGGCCGGCTGATCCTGTCGGTGGTCGGCTTCAGGGATCATATGGTCAGGCTCGAGCGCAAGGAAGGGCTGCCGCGCATCGTCGTTCGCGATCGCCGCAGCGGCGAGGAGCATCTGATCTCGTTCGACGAAGAGGCGTTCTCGCTCGGCCTGTCGGGGTCCTATGAATACGACACCGAGATCATGCGCTTCACCTATTCGTCGATGACGACCCCGGCGCAGGTCTTCGACTACAATATGCGCAGCCGCGAGCGTGTGCTGCTGAAGACCCAGGAAGTGCCGTCCGGTCACAATCCGGATCATTATGTCACGCGCCGGCTGATGGCGCCGGCCGCCGATGGCGAACTGGTGCCGGTCTCGCTGCTGCACCACCGCGACACGCCGCTCGATGGCTCCGCACCGTGCCTGCTTTACGGCTACGGCTCTTACGGCATTGCCATTCCGGCGGCGTTCAACACCAACTGGTTCTCGCTGGTCGACCGTGGCTTTGTCTTTGCCATCGCCCATGTCCGCGGCGGCAAGGACAAGGGCTATGGCTGGTATGACGACGGCAAGCGGGCGCACAAGATGAACACGTTCACCGATTTCATCGCCGTCGCGCAGCATCTCGTCGCCGAGCGTTACACCCAACACGACCGCATCGTCGCGCAAGGCGGCTCGGCCGGCGGCATGTTGATGGGTGCGATCGCCAACATGGCGCCGCATAGTTTCGGCGCCATCGTTGCCGAGGTTCCCTTTGTCGACGTGCTGACCACGATGCTCGACGCAAGCTTGCCGCTGACGCCGCCGGAGTGGCCGGAATGGGGCAACCCGATCGCGTCGGCGGAAGATTACCAAACGATCGCCGCCTACTCACCCTATGACAATGTCGCCGATCACGAATACCCGCCGATACTGGCGCTGGCCGGCCTCACCGATCCGCGCGTCACCTATTGGGAGCCGGCCAAATGGGTGGCGCGGCTGCGCGAGCGCAAGAGCGGCGACAATCCGGTGCTGTTCAAGATCAACATGGATTCCGGCCATGCCGGCGCCTCCGGCCGCTTTTCAAGGCTGGAGGAGATCGCCTATACCTACTCCTTCGCGCTCAAGGTTACGGCCAAGCCCGAACCCGAGGTTACGGGCAAGCCCGAACCTGAGGTGACGGGCAAGGCTGAGAATGCAACGGAGGCGTCGCAATGATCGATCTATCCACCTTGACGGCTTACATAGCGGTTGTGCTTGGCTTTGTGTTTATTCCAGGCCCAGCCACGCTTTTGACGGTCGCGCGAGCGACGAGTTCCGGAACCAGGGTTGGCGTCGCGACGGGCGCGGGCGTCGCGGCTGGCGATGTGTTCCATACCATCATGGCGATGGTCGGCATTTCGGCGATCATCGCCACTTCGGCAACGCTGTTCAGCGTCGTAAAATATATCGGCGCGGCGTATCTCGTTTACCTCGGCGTCCGCGCAATCATCGAGAGAATACCGGCCGACCCTACTGCCGGCGCACTCGCGATCTCCGCCAGCAAGGCGTTTCGTCAAGCTGTCCTGACCGAAGTGCTTAACCCAAAGACGGCGCTTTTCTTCCTCGCCTTCCTGCCCCAGTTCGTGCGGCCTGAAAACGGATCGGTGATGCTCCAGATGATGACGCTGGGCATAATCTTTGTTCTGCTCGGCCTTTTCAGCACAGTCGTCTTTGCCGTGAGTGCGGGCCGGCTCGGCACGTTCCTGCGCCGCAATCCGTCGGTGGTGAAATGGCAAGGCAAGGTGGTTGGCGGCATCTACTGCGCGTTAGGCGTCCGTCTGGCCTTGCAGCAGCGCTGATGTCGATGCGAAAGGCGCGCCCGTCGAGGCGCGCCGGTCGTCACTTTTTGAATTCCAGGCTGCTCATTTTCACTCGCATTTGCAATGGCTGCGCGCTACCCAATGCGCGCCACCTTCCAGACCATGACATACGCAAAGGGGCCACTATGTTGCTCGTCGACACCTATCTCGAGAAATCACCGATCCAGGGCATCGGGGTTTTCGCCAGGAACCACATTGCCAAGGGCACGCTGGTCTGGAAGCTCGACCCCAGATTCGACCGGATCATCGACGTCGAGACCTATGAAGGCGAGAGCGGCCCGGTGAAGAACTATCTCGACCGTTATTCCTATCCAGACCGCCGGGATCCGAACTACATCGTCTTCGAAGCCGACGACGCACGCTACATGAACCATGACGACGAACCGAATTGCGATGTCTCCTCGCCCGAGGAAACCTATGCCTTGCGCGACATCGCACCCGGCGAGGAACTGACCTGCAATTACAGCCATTTCTTCGAGACGGGCTTCGACTTCCTCGGCGATCGCCACCTGTAGATGGCCACCTGTAGCCGGGATCACTTGGCCGGCTTGCTGCGCACCGGGTAGCCGTTGGGATGCGGCGGCACCGCCTTGAGATAGGCGGCGATCGCCGCGCGATCTTCCGGCGGCAGTTCGGCCATGTTGCGCTGCACGTCGACCATGGCGCCGCCTACCGAGTCGAAATCGGGGGTAAAACCGGTTTCGAGATAGTTGGCGATGTCGGCTTCCGACCAGTCACCGAGCCCGCCCTCGCCCGATGTGATGTTCGGCACGATGCCGCTGCCTTCGGCGGCCGCCGCGCCAGCCAGCCACTGGCTCTTCCTAGTGGCGCCGGTGAAGTCGCGCGGCGTGTGGCATTCGCCGCAATGGCCAGGCCCCTCGACCAGATAGCGGCCGGCGAGTACCGGATCAGGCGTGCCATCGGCAAAGGCAATCACCGGCTCCTTGCTGAGATAGAGCCGCTTCCACAGGCCGAGGCCGCGGCGGATGTTGAAGGGGAAACTCAGGGAATTGTCCGGCGCCTTGCCGGCGACCGCCGGCAGCGTCTTCAGGAACGCATAGAGATCGGCAATATCAGCCGGCTTCATGCGGGCGTAGGATGCGTAGGGGAAGGCCGGATAGAAATGCTCGCCCGACGGCGACACGCCCTTCAGCATGGCGTTGGCAAGGTCCTCGACCGTCCAGGCGCCGATGCCGTCCTTGGGATCCTGCGAGATGTTGGGCGGCACGAAGGTGCCGAACGGCGTCTTGAGCTCGAGGCCGCCGACCAGTTGCAAACGGGCGTCGCCTTGCGAGCCCGACTTGGCGTGACAGGAGGTGCAGCCGCCGGCATTGAAAATGCGCTTGCCCCTGGCGGCGTCGCCGGGGCCGAGTTGCGCCAGGGTGCCAGTGTCGAGCTTGACCGGCGCCGACAACAGCCAGCCGGCGCCCGCACCGACGACGCCCAGGACAAGGGCGACGCCGACAAATTTTTTCCACAAGGGCATTGCCCGGGATCAGCTCTTCTTCACCCGATAGGTCTTGTGGCAGGTGCCGCAATCACTGCCGAGCGTATCGATCTGCGCCTTCAGCGCATCGACATCGGCGGGCGCGGCGGCGACTGCGGCCTTGACGTCGGCGAGGTACTTGTCTTCGGTCGATTTGAAGCCCGCCATGTCTTTCCAGATTTTGGGCGAGGCGGTGGTATCACCGCTGTCGCTGCCGGCCGGGAACAGCGTGTCGACATCGAACTTCTCGGCATTGACTTGCAGCGCCTGCAGCGCCGTCAGCACGGCGGCGGCATCGAAGTCTGCCTCGCCCTTGGCGATTTTTGACAGGCCGCCGACGATCTTGCCTCGTTCCTTCATCAGTCCCTGTCGGTCGAGGATCGGGTCGGCAAAAGCCGCCGAGGCGGCGAGGCTGAGCATAGAGATGGCGATAACAAGCTTTCTCATTCAATTGGCTCCAGGATGATGAGGGGTCGCGACCTAACGTTAACGGAGGGCGGGCCGGGATTATTCCCTGTCCGCCGGCCGGATTCTGCCGAATTTTGTGTGCCTGCTGCTTCAGCTGAGAAAGAAAAGCCCCGGAGTACCGGGGCTTCTCTGGGTCGATCAGGCTTTCGCCTCTTCGTACATTTCAAGGACATGGTCCCAGTTGATGAGGCTGTCGACGAAGGCCTCGAGATATTTCGGCCGCGCGTTGCGGTAGTCGATGTAATAGGAATGTTCCCAGACATCGACGCCGAGGATCGGCGATGCGCCATGGACGAGCGGGTTCTCGCCGTTCGGCGTCTTGGATATCGCCAGCTTGCCGTCCTTGACCGAGACCCAGGCCCAGCCCGAACCGAACTGCGTGGTGCCGGCGGCGATGAAGTCGGCCTTGAACTTGTCGTAGCCGCCGAGGTCGGCGTCGAAAGCCTTCTGCAGGGCGCCCGGAAGCTTGTTGCCGCCGCCGCCCTTCTTCATCCACTTCCAGAAATGGATGTGGTTGTAGTGCTGGGCTGCGTTGTTGAAGAGGCCGGCATTCTTGCCGAACGACTGTTTGACCACCTCTTCGACCGACAGATCGCCAAGGCCCGCTTCGGCGGCCAGCTTGTTGCCGTTGTCGACATAGGCCTTGTGGTGCTTGTCGTGGTGATACTCCAGCGTCTCCTTCGACATGTAAGGCTGCAAGGCCTCGTAGTCGTAGGGCAAGGCGGGCAATTCAAAAGCCATCGGTCATACTCCTCATGGAAAAATCCGGTGCGGATACCGGATTAAGATAGGGCTGCATTGATCTGGAACAACTCCGGAATGAAGCGCCAATTGCCTTTTAGCGGCTCAACCGGCGGAAGTCGAATGCGCCCATTCCCAATAAAGGTCGCGCGCTTTCTTGGCCACCGGCCCGGGCTGCAGATCGCGGTCCTCGATGCGGGTGATCGGCACCACCTTGGAATGGTTTCCGGTCGAAAATATCTCGTCGGCTTCGAGAAAGTCGCGCACCGACAGCATCTTCTCCGTGGTCTTGAAGCCGTAATCGCCAAGCAGCGTCATGGTGCGCGAGCGGGTGATGCCGGACAGGAAGGTGCCGTTGGGCGCCGGCGTCAACACGTGGCTGTCCTTGACCAGGAATATGTTCGAGGTTCCGGTCTCGGCGACATTGCCCAGCATGTCGAGCACCAGCGCATTGTCGAAGCCGCGTCCCTTCGCTTCGAGTATGGCGCGGCCATTGTTGGGATAGAGGCAGCCGGCCTTGGCATTGGTCGGCATGGTCTCGATGGTCGGCCGCCGGAACGGCGACACGGTGATCGAAAAGCCGGTCGGCGAGATCATCGGCGATTCGTAGAGGCAGAGGCAGAAACGGGTCGAGGCCGGATCGGCCGGCACGCCCATGTAGCCGCCATGCTCGGCCCAGTACATCGGCCTGATGTAGACCGCTGTCTTGCCGTCGAACTTCTTCAGCCCGTCCCAGGTCAGTCCAACAATCTCATCGGCGCTCATCGACGGCGCGAGGCCGAGCGCGGTCGCCGATGCGTTCACCCTAGCGGCATGCAGCTCGAGATCGGGGGCGACGCCTTCGAACCAGCGGGCGCCGTCGAAGACGCTGGTGCCGAGCCACATGGCGTGGCTGCGCGGACCCAGAATGGCGACGTTGCCTTCGTACCAGTCGCCGTCGACGAAGGTCCATGTCGCCGATAGCGCCGCAGTCGCCAGTGTCATTGTTCGTTCCGCTTCAAAGCTGTTTGTTGCCAGGCATTGGAAGATGCTTTGACCGGCGCCGTCAACCGGCATGGAGCGGTTTTTGTTGAGGCCAGAGAGCCCCAAGAAAGCGATCAAGACCACAATCGATGCTTGCACCTTGCGCCGCCTGCCCTCAAAACTGTCGCCATGCATTACGCGGCTTACGTTTTCGACGCCTATGGCACGTTGTTCGACGTGCACGCAGCCGTGCGCCGTCATGACGGCGAGATCGGCCCCGACGGCCCGCTGCTTTCGGAAATCTGGCGCGCCAAGCAGCTGGAATATTCCTGGGTGCGCACGCTGATGGGCGGCTATGCCGATTTCTGGCAGCTCACCGAACAGGCGCTCGATTTCGCCCTGCTCAAGGTTCCCTCCGCCGACAAGGGACTGAAGGCCAAGCTGCTCGAAGTCTATTGGCGGCTCGACTGCTATCCGGAAGTGCCGGCCGTGCTCAAGGCGCTGAAAGCATCCGGCGCCAAGCTCGCAATCCTGTCCAACGGCTCGCCCGAGATGCTGGAAGCGGCGGTCAAGTCGGCCGCCCTCGACCAGGTGCTGGACGATATCTTTTCGGTTGACGCCGTCAGGCGCTTCAAGACCGACCCGTCGACCTACGACATGGTGGCGACGGGCTGGCGACTCTATCCGGGCGCCGTCTCGTTCCAGTCGTCCAACCGCTGGGACGTCGCCGGCGCCACCAAATTCGGCTTTCGCACCGTATGGATCAACCGCGCCAACCAGCCCGAGGAATACCGGGATTTCCCGCCGGCGCTGATCCTGCCGTCGCTTGAAGGCCTGCTGACCGGCGGCTGATCACTCTGTTGCCTTCGAGCAACAGTGGCAGGGCGGTCACAGCTTCGCCTTTGTTTGTCCACCCTCAGGCCAGAATCGGAACCGCCTATCGCGTCAGGCATTGGGGGAGGCCGACCACTGCGCCGCTTGAAGGCATTCACGCTTTCTTGCGATTCGAGACTTAAAAAAGGCAACCATGTTGAAGACCGAAATCGACCCCTATCGCCTGAGCCGTCGCGGCTTTCTGAATGCTGCAGCCCTTGGCGCCGCTTCGATTGCGGTCTCCGCCTGCACC
>NZ_JAMYQZ010000060.1:0-40307 GCF_040321145.1 Mesorhizobium sp. M0514 | reverse complement strand
CCTACTTCAACGAAATCGCCATCCCGCTCAAATCTGCATTCACCTGCAGCCCCACCTGCCGGCCCGTAAGCTCGAGCTGGGCGCCCTTGTCGTTGGTCATGACGATCACCTGCGCCCCCTTGCCGAGCGCGCCGCCACCGCCGGCCGCGCCATAAACGCCGGTCGCATCCCGCACCCTGCGGATATGGCGCACGGTGCCCCGGAAATAGGTCTTGGAAACCCCGAAGGCGAAGCCGCCCGAAACGCCGCCGATCGTGATGGGATAGGAGCGGCCGTGGAAGGTCAGCGTCCCCTCGCCGCCGGAACCGCCGACGAAGAAGGCCGCCTTGTAGACGGCAAAGCGGATCGTGCCGCTATCGGCATGCGCGGCGCTGGCAGCGCTGACGGACACAGTTGTGATGGCCGCAACCGCAAGCGAACGAAAGCTGGACGAGATGGTCATGGTGGGAGCTCCTCAAGTGCGCCGCTTGCCCAGCCGGCAGGCGGCGTCGAATTCGTAACCAACTTGAACAATCTAGCCCGTGATTTGGTTCCAGGCAGGCTGTGACAAGATCCGACGAAACGTGACGTGGTGTACTTTCGGGTTGCGGAGGAGGCGGCGCCTATTTTCTCTTCCTGAGCACTTTTCGCAGCATTAACTTCAGCCGCCTCATCTGGTAATGGCGCCGCAACTTGGCCAGCGCCGACTGGTGGGCGGTGTCGATTGCAGCCAGCGAGTCCGCCTCGGTAGCCTGCGGCAGCGCGAGCAGCGCGTCGGCCTGAAGATCGGCAAAGGGCTTGGGGTCATAGCTGGCGAACGGCGTCGGCGGGTCGCTGAGCACGGTGGGGTTGCTGTTGATCTCGAACACCACCAGCCTGCCGTCGACGAATGTGTAGTCGATGCGTCCATACTGCATATGGGCTTTTTCGAAGACCCGCATGACCGCATTGGCGTCAGGATTCGTATCGATATAGGTCCTGATTTCTTCGATATGCGCCGGCAGCAATTGCTCGGGCGAATTCTTGACGAACCACGATTTCGACATGGCGCAATGCTGGCCGTAGATCGTATCGCCGACCCGAAACGCCGCGTACTTCCTGAAATAACCGTCCATTCCGGGGGTGCCGATCATCTCCACCACCATCGGCCGCACTAGATCGCTACCGTCCAGCCGGGCGATCGCGGCGTCCAGCGCCGGCCGGTCGTGCAGCAGCGGCGGCTCCCTGTAGAGTGCGCCCGTCTCGTCGCGGATGAAAACGGGATAGCGTATCGGCTCTTCCAACTCGTCCGGCCTGAACACACGAAAAGCGTTGCTGCCGTCGGCGTGAAGCAGGCGCAGCAGGTCGAAGCGCTGCAGGCTGGCGGTCGGGTGATTGAGCTGCGTCAGGCCGGTGTTGTCAGCCAGTTCGGCGCTGATGCCGGCCGCGCGGCTCAATTCGTCCGATGTCAGCCGGTCCATGTCGGACCAGATGACCACCCCGGCGCGAACGCCGCGCAGCAGCCCGGCATCCTCGTAGCGCACCAGCCGGAACCACGCCTCCAGGTCAGTCCGGTGATACAGAAGCACCACCGCCTGCGTGTAGGCGTGCTCCCGATGCGCGACGTAAAATATCATGCGTTTCCGTTGTCCGTATGTAATTGCAAAGGGGAACCATGATGATTAGACAGGCTTGTGAAAGCCGTGAAATGGTTCTCGATCCGGCATGCGTCAAACAGGAGATAGAACAGGTTGACGTTTCCGTGAAGCTGCAAACCGCATTGGCAAGAAACTGCCATGCGCCATCAACGCGTTAGAAGTCGAGGCAGCCGACACATGAATTTAGACGATGTTGCGATACCCATCCGCCGGTTAGAGCTGGAAGACATGCCGTTGCTGATGGAGCTTGAGGCTGCCGCCTGGGCAGCCCCGCTGCAGGCGAGCGAAACGACCATCCGCCACCGGCTGGCACTCGGACACACCATGTTCGGCGCGATCGATGGCGATCTGCTTGCCGGCACCATCTGCTTTGCCGAGACCAGCCAGGATCCGCTGGTGCGCGCCGATTTCCCCAGGAATTTCGATGCCTATGCATCGCTGCCGCGCAGCGAGCCGGTTTACGCGCTTTACGCCTACAATCTCTGCGTCCGGCCGAGCCATCGCGGCACCAACACGGCGGTGCGGCTCTTGAAGGAGATGGAGAGCCACGGCCGCCGCCTGGGCGCCAGCTGGCTGATCGGCGATGGCCGCTGCTCGTCCTATGCCGGCTCCTCGGGCGACGAGTATGATCATGTCAAGGCCGATGCGCGGTTCCGCGCCACCATCGACCGCTGGAACCAGACCGGCACAAGACCGCCGCTGGAAGAGATCATCCGCGATCCGCTGCTGCGCATGCACTACCGCGTCTACGGATGCGAGTTCCTCTACGTCATGCCGGACTTCTTCCCGCAGGACGCCACGTCAGGCGGCTTCAGGGTCATTTCAGCCAAGAATCTCAAGGCATGAGATTCGAGCCGTCATGACAGCTCCGCATTTCGATCCGTTCGCGCTCGGCGACGACCCGTTTCCGCATTTCGCCCGCATGCGCGCCGCCGGCGGCATTGCGCGCGGCGTCGCGCCCTATCCCGAGCTGGCCGACGCGCATTATGTGTTCAGCCATGAGCTGGTGTCGGGCGCGCTGAAGCATCCCGCTCTTGTTCAGGCGCCGCCGGGTACATATGAAGAGGTCCGCCGCAAGCTCGTCGACCATGCGCCCATGGCTCTGCTCAGCCGCTCGGTGCTGCTTGCCGATCCGCCTCAGCATGGCGCCTTGCGCCGGCCGGTCGCTGGCTTTTTCTCACGGCCGGCCATCGAAGCGCTGACGCAAGGTCTTCGCGCGCTGAGCCACGAGCTGGTCGAGCGTGCGCTGGCGGATGGCCGCGTCGACGCCGTCGCCGGGCTCGCCGTGCCGGTGTCCTTCTGGCTGCTGCAGGAAATCCTCGGCATCGAGATCGAGGACCCTTGGGCGTTGAAATCGGTGACCCGCCGCATGGCCAGCGCATTCGACCTGCGAAGAGCGCAGCCGCCGGCAGCAAGCGCCGAGGCCTATCGCGAATGCCAGGCTTTTGTCGAGGAGCGGCTGGCTCGACAGGCCTACCGGCCGGACGGAATGGTTGCCGGCATGGTGCGGGAGGTTGCGCAAGGCCGCTGGTCGCGTGAGGACATGGTGGCCAACATCGTCTTCATGCTGTTTGCCGGACAGGAGACTGTCGTCGACGCTCTCGGCAACGCAATTGTTGCGCTGGATCGCTTTCCCGAACAGCGCGCGCTGCTCGAGCGCGGCGCTGTCGACTGGAGCAGCGCGGCGGCCGAACTGCTGCGCTATGGCGCCTCGGTGCAATACGCCGTCGCCCGCATCGCGGCGCAGGACATCGACCTCGGCGACGTCAGGATTGCGGCTGGCGAAGCGGTCGTGCCGGTGCTCGGCAGCGGCAATCGCGACGATGCCGTCTTCGCCGATGGCGACCGGCTGGACCTCACGCGCCCGCCAACCATGTCGATGACCTTCGGCACCGGCCTGCATGTCTGCCTCGGGCAGCATGTCGCCCGTATCGAGATCGCGGCGATGATAGAAGCCCTGTTCACCCGTGCGCCCGGATGGCGGCTCGATGCCGCAAATGCCGAGCGCCGCGCCTCGATGTCGTTTCACGGCATGGCTACCGCGCCGCTGATCCTCAACCCCGCTGCGTGAAAAGCGGCCGCGTCTGGGGCATGACCGCCGGGTCGAGCGACCTGACGATTTCCGAAACCTTTGCCCGCAAGGCGCCCACCGTCGCATCGTCGAGCGGATCGAGAATATCGTTCTGATCTCTCGATACCCGGTACTCGTCCAGCGACGGCGCCTCGCTCGACGGCGTGAAGCCGCCGCCGCGGGCATGCTTGTCGGCCAGTTCCTGCCTCGATTTCACGGCATAGTGGCGGATCCAGCCGATCTTCCATTCCATCGGCATGGCCGCCGGGTGCTTGTCGAGCGTCATGCCGTCGACCAGCGTCCTGCGCAGCGAGATGCGGAAACCGTGCGGGTGCGGCATGAACTGCCCGGGATCCCGCAGCGCCTTGCGCAGCACCGAGGACACGCGGGCAAACGACTTCTTCCAGCGCGCGGTCGGGGCGTCATGCGTGCCGCGCCTTTGAAACCGCACCGTCACCAGTTCGTCGTCATAGGCCTCTTTGCCGTCGCTGCCGAAATTCACCCAGCGAAAGGCGACGCTGCGCACGCCCGGGCGGCTCAAAAGCGAGCGGACCAGTTCGGCTCCGCTCCAGGGCGGCGCGTCGAGCGGCTCGAGGAACTCGTCGGCGTCCATGAAGCCCAGATAGCGATAGCCGTGGAGCAATGCCTGCCAGTAAAGATAGGAATAGGCCCGCCGCTGCGGCAGCACCGTGTCGTGTCGCCAGTCGACCAGCCGGATCCAGCCGGCATCGCGCAACGCCTGGAGCACCGCCGTCTGCGGTCCGGCGCTGCAGTTGTCAGCGATCATCAGGTCGAAGCCATGCAGCTTGTGCCAGGCGACCCACTCGATCACATAGGGCTGCTCCAGCTTCATGATCGCGCAGATCACCGGCCTGTTGACGGAAAACGGAATTCTCATCGCAACGCTTTCCCCGCGCCACCGGCTGCTGCTTGAGGCTCGACCTGCCGGAACGGGATCGCGTCGCCATAAAATGCTGCAAGCTGCTCCGAAGAGCCCGTCCAGTCGCCCATGTCGAACTGGTGGAACCGATAGCGGGGGTCGTCAAGCGGCAGCAAGTCGATATCCGGCCTGATGCGCGGGTCGAATATGCCGGCCACCGGCAGATGGATCGTCCGCGCCGAAGACAACCAACCGGCCAGCCAGGAGAAGCTGCTCACCCCCGTGACGAGATGGCTCGCCCGGCGCAGCGTCTCGAAATCCGTCAATGGCGACGCCTTCGGCGCGAAGACAGCATCGGGAAAACGCTGACGCAGGCGCCGGCAATAATCGTTGTCGTCATGGGTCTGGCCGACGAAGACCGGCTTGCGGCCGCTATCCTTGATGAGCGTCTCGAAGAAGCCGAATGGCATCGGGCAATAGTTGCGGTGGAAGCCGTCGAGGATGTCGCCGGCCCGCACATGGATGACGAGAAAATCGTCGCCATGGGTCGGCGCGGCGACGGCACGCCCGTCGAACAGCCCGGAGACCTCGTCCCGGTCATAATAACCCAGCCGCTGCGCGAAGCCCTTGAAGCGGATGCTCCGCGCCCGCCTGTCGCGGAGCGCGGCTATGATCCCGTCGAGGTCGTAGCGGTGATAGCCGTCGACCCGAAGCAGCCGGTATTTCCACAACAAAGGCGGCCGCACCTTGGCAATGGACCATTCCGGCAGGTCGGCGTCGCAGACATAGCCACCGGGGATACGCTTCGCCAGCACATGGCAAAACATGTACTGGAACATCTTGTTCGCCATGCCGCCAAACGGCTGCATCACGATGGGCACTTGCCGCATTGGACCCCTTTCGCCAAAGACGGTCATTGTTACCCGAGCTGCGCGGGCCGGTCGACTGGCCTCTGACGCCAAGGGCGCATCATGATCGCCGCCGGCAAGCCACCCTCAGGGATAATGCGTCGGCTTTGGCGCGTAGATCTTTGGATCGAAGTCCAGATCCCTCGGCAAGGGCAGGCTTGAGCACTGCAAATGCACCTCGCGTGCGAGCAGCCGGCGCCGCTTCTGCTCATTCTCCTTGATGGCCGCAACGAGCCCCATGCTGTAAGGCCCCAGCACGACGCCGGCGGCCCATCCCGGATGCTCCTTCTCGCGCCGGTCGTAGTTCAAGGCATCCGTGCGGGCCTGCTGGCATTCCGGCGTCGCCCATTTCGGGTCCTGCGGCGAGAGCGAGGCTCCATACTGGACCGGAGACGATACGCACCCTGCCACTGTCGCAGTCAACGCGACGACCATTGCAATTCTCATCCGCAAGCCCCTCCTAATGTAGGAGGCGACTACAAGACGATTCCAGCGGGAAAAAGGCAGCTTCAGGATGCGGATTTTGCAGGGCCGCTCACCCCAGCAGGTTGCGCGCCGTGCGCATGAAGATCTTCGAGCCGATCGGGATCAGATCGTCGGGAAAATCATAGTCGGGATTGTGCAATGACGGGGTGCGCTCGCCCGCGCCGAGGAAGAACATCGCCGACTTCGCCTTGTGGCCGAAAATGCCGAAATCCTCCGAGGCGCGCATCGGCAGGGCTTCCTCGCTGCGCGGCACACCCTCTTCGTCCAACGCGCGGTTGAGATGCTCCACCGCATCGGGCGCGTTGACGCTGGCGACGAAAATCTCATGATAATCGCAGTGCACGGAAAGACGGTGCTCGGCCGCGATCCTGGTGGCCAACGCTTCCGCCGCCGCGACCAGTTCCGCCATGCGCTCGTCGCGCCTTGTACGCAGCGTCGCCCACACCTCGGCGTAGCCGGGCGCGATGCCGAACACGGCCTCGCCCATCGTCGCATGGGTGACGGTGACCATGCTGAAATCATCGTCGGCAAAGGTGCCGCGTCCGAGCGCCGGCAGCAGCGGCATGAGCTCGCTCACCGCCAGCATCGGCGATACGCCGGTTTCGGGCATGGACGAATGCGCGGTCTTGCCGTCCAGCACGATGCGGATGCCGCGCGAGGCGCAGTTGACCACGCCGGGCTTGAGGCGAACCTCGCCGAACGGCACGCCCGGCAGATTGTGCAGGGAGAAAGCAAAATCCGGCGCGATCTCGTCAAAGCGCGCATCGGCGACGACGCCGGCCGCGCCATTGCCGGTCTCTTCCGCCGGCTGGAACATCAAGACGACGCGGCCGCGCGCCGGCCGTTCACGCCCGAGCTGACGGCCGAGTGCGGCCAGGATCGCGGTATGGCCGTCATGGCCGCACATATGCGATTTGCCCGGCACCTGCGAGGCATGGTCGACGCCCGAAAGCTCCTCGATCGGCAGCGCATCGATTTCCGAGCGGAACAGCACCGTAGGCCCTGCCTTGCCGCTGTCATACACCGCTGCCACACCATGGCCGCCAAGCCCGGTCAGCACCTTGTCCGGCCCGGTATCGGCGAGAAAGTCGACAACCTCCTTGGCGGTCTTTTCCTCTTCGTTGGAGATTTCCGGCTGCTGGTGCAGCTTGCGGCGCCATGCCGTCAGCTCGATGATATCGCGATTGGTCAGGGTCATGGCTTGGGCTCCGCTTTGGTGCTGCAGGTTACACAAACACGATAGGGTTTTTCTCACGCCGTGCCATACTGATCAATTCCACTAGTCCATCGGCAAATTCCCGAACCCATGGGTCGGTGCTGGATTCGATCAGTCGCAATTCGCGCTCAAGCTCGCCGAAGCTCGGCTCCTCGATGACGTCTCCAACACCGCTGGCTGAAAGGAGGACCATCCGTTCCAGCGCTGACCCTTCGCCGAGAAGACCGGCAATCAGCTCCCCGAGCGCCGCAATGTGGGCTATGTTTCCGACACGCCAGTCACGCGTTGTGACATCGTCCCAGGTGAGAGTCACGTCTTCGGGATGGATCACCTCGCATTCGCCGTTTTCCGGATCCCGCTGAAAGCGATAGCCGGGGAATTCCCGCTCCATGGTCGAAACGCTTTTAAAAACCGCCAAGTCGAGACCCATGCTCCCTCCCGCCTAACCGAAGATCATCCTTACATTCGGCTCCAACAATCGGTCAAAGCTCTTTTGGACCTATTCTCGAAACATTGGAGAAGAGATGGCCGACCGGTTGCACACTAAGGTCGTCAATCTCATCTCCGACATCTGGCGGCCAATCCTGAGGGGCATGGTGCTCGAGTCCGTGCCAATCTTCAGCAACTAGGCTCCATCCACCCGAAGGAACGGTTTCGGAGCAACAATGGCCAGGCGGTTTGCGTTTCTCTTGGTTCGCGACTTCACGCTGTCGCCGCTGTCGCTGTTCATCGACACGCTGCGGCTCGCCGGCGATGAAGGCGACCGCAGCCGCCGGATCGAGTTCGACTGGGAGATCGTCGGCGAGCGTGGCCTGCCGATCCGGGCGAGTTGCGGTGTCGAGCTGCTGCCGACCAAGGCGATCGGCAATCCGCAGAAGTTCGACAATGTCGTCGTGGTCGGCGGCCTGCTCGACACCAACCGCAGCCTCAGCTCCGAAAAGGAGGCCTTCCTCTTGCGGGCGGCCGAAAAGGGCGTGCCGCTGACGGCACTCTGCACCGGCAGCTTCGTGCTCGCGCGCTACGGTCTGCTCGATGGCTACAGTGCCGCCGTCAGCTGATTTCACATCAAGGATTTCCGCAGCCAATTCCCTGATGTGAACGCCCATGCCGACAGCCTGTTTTCCGTCGATAGGGGCCGCTCGACCTGCGCCGGAGGCACGGGTGCGGCCGACCTTGCCGGCCATTTCGTGTCGCAGTTCATCGGCCGCAAGGCTGCGGAAAAGCCGCCAAGATCCTCGTGCTCGACCGCATCCGCTCGACCCTGGATGTGCAGCCCGTCGGCGATCTCTTTCCGGCCGCGTCGAGCCGAGCGGTGAAACGGGCGCTGCTTCTGATGGAAAGCAATCTCCAGGAGACGCTGTCGGTCGCCGAGATCGCGGGCCGGTTGCATTTATCCCGGCGCCAGCTTGAGCGGCTGTTCGGCGCCGAGCTCGGCATCGGCCCGATGGCCGCCTATCTTGCGCTGCGTGTACATCAGGCCAAGTCGCTGCTGGAGGGGAGCGACTTGGCAATCGGCGACATCGCCTACCGCTGCGGTTTTCCCAATGCCGGCCATTTCAGCCGTGTCTTCCGCCATCAGACCGGTATCACGCCGACCCATCTCAGGCATCCGAACCGAATGTCCGGTGTCTTTGCCGACGGCAAGGGGAGCGGTCCCTAAGCCTATATTGGGGCGTGCGATCTCGCCGTTGGTATGATAATATCATACCAACCTGATAGGAGGGATCCATGTCCGCCACCGAAAAACGCACCTTCAGCCTGCCGGCCGAGCAGGCTGCTTTCATCGACCAGCTCGTTCGGTCCGGCACATACGCGACCAGCAGTGAAGTGATCCGCGCCGGTCTTCGCGCATTGCAGGAACGCGACGCCGCCGTGGAGCGCTGGCTGCGTGAGGAGGTCGCGCCGACCTATGATAGGTGGAAGGCAGACCCCTCCCAGGCCATCCCGGCCGACAAGTCTTTTGACAGCATCCGCGCACATCACGCAGCTCGCCTCAAGGGGAACGTGTGAAGCGCCGGCATGTTGTCCTTTTGCCGGAAGCCCAGACGGACCTGTTATGGATATACGATACGGTCGCTCACGCATCCGGCAACCTCACCGCCCTTCGCTACATCGAGCGGATCGAGCGATTTTGCCTGGGTCTCGACCATGCCTCGGAACGCGGAACCCTAAGGGATGATGTGCGGCCGGGGCTTCGCATCGTGGCTTCGAGCGCCGCCTGACTGTGGCCTTCACCGTAGAAGGCGACCAGGTGGTGATTCTCAGGGTGTTCTACGGCGGCGTCAACTGGGAGGACGAGTTGGCGCCTATCGCTCCGTGAACGCCCGCGCGAACGAGTCCAGCATCGGCCGCGCCAGATATTCGAGGAAGGTTCGGTCGCCGGTGCTGATAAACGCCTCGACCGGCGTTCCCGGGTAAAGCTGCTCGGCTTTCACGCCCTGCGGCAGCGTGTCGGTGATCTTCAGCCTGGCGCGGAAATACGCCTCATGCGTGGTTTCATCGATCAGCCGGTCGGCGGAAATTTGCGTCACCGTAGCCGGGACCTCAGGGGTGAGGCGCGCGTTCAGGGCGGACAGCCTGAGCTTCGCCGGCTGGCCGACGCGAACCAGGTCCACGTCTTTCGGCCGCAGCTTCGCGTCGACGATGAGGCCCGACGCGGTCGGCAGGATCTCCATGATCTTCTGCCCCGGCGCAATCACGCTGCCTTTGGAGTTGTAGATCGAGGATACCACGATGCCGGCTGCCGGCGCCTTGATCGTCGTGCGCCCCAGCACCGCCTCGGCTGCGGTGATCTGTTCGCCGATGTCGGCCAGGCTGGTGCGAACCTCGTCGAGCTTGGTCAGCGCGTCCTCGACGCGCTGCGTGGTCGCGCGCTCGACCTGCGCCTGGGCTTCGACGATCTGCGTCTTGGTCGCTGCGATATCCGCCTCCAGCGCGCCGGCCTGGCCGACCAGATCGGCCTCGCTGCGCAGAAGCTGCGAATATTCGCTGCGGTTGGTGAGACCCTTGTCGAGCAGGCCGGTCTTGATGCCGAGTTCCTTCTTCACGATCTCGGCCTGTTGCTGGATGGCGAGTTTCTGCGCCTCCAGTCCCAGCGCCGACTCACGATGCATGGCGACGCGCTGCGCCAGGATCGACTGCTCGGAGCGGAACCGGGCGAGCCTGGCCTCGAACTCCTTCTGCTGTTCGTGCACCAGATTGTCGAAATCGCGCTGGAACGGCGCGGGTGCTGCTTCGGCGATCGGCGCCAGCCTGTCCGATCCGTCGCGCTCGGCCTCAAGTCGCGCGGCACTTGCCCTGAGCGCGATCGTCTGTCTGGTCAGCCGGTTGAGGTCGGTCTCGGCCGCCCTGCGGTCGAGCAGGACCAGCGGTTCGCCTTGTTGCACGCGGTCGCCTTCATGCACCAGCAACTGCTCGATGATGCCGCCCTCGGGGTGCTGGATGAGGATGTTGCCGCCCGTCGCCGAGATCGTGCCGGAGGTGATCACCGCGCCGGAGAGCGGCGCGTTCGCCGCCCAATGGCCGAAGCAGCCGACGAAGAGCGCTATGGCCACGTAGCCGACGACGGCCATGCGGCGGAAGTCGGTGCGCGGTCGACCTTCGAAGGCGAGGCTCTGCTGCATCATCGTCTATGACCCGAAGCGGACGCTGTGCGGGCGCACGGTCGGCACGAACGAGCCTGTCACCACCGCGCTCCCGGCCTTGCCGGCCGCCGGTTGCCTCAGCACCTCGCTCGCAGGGCCGAAAGCTTCGACCATGCCGTTGCGCAGGACCATGACGCGGTCGCAGGCCGCGGCGATCGAAGGGCGATGCGTGATGACGACTGTCGTGACGCTTACACTTCGCGCGGCCGAAAGCATCCCTTCGAGCGCCGCCTCCCCACTGCCGTCGAGATGGGCGTTGGGCTCGTCCAGCACCAGCATGCGTGGCTTGCCGTAGAAGGCGCGCGCCAGCCCTATCCGCTGGCGCTCGCCGCCCGACAGCACGGTATGCGACGGGCCTATCATGGTCTGATAGCCGTCGCGCAGCGTGAGAATCAGCTCATGCGCCTCGGCGCGCCTGGCCGCTTCGACGATCGCGGCGTCATCGGCGTTGGGTTCGAAGCGGGCGACATTTTGCGCGATCGATCCCGGGAAAAGCTCCACCTCCTGCGCGAGATAGCCGATATGCCTGCCAAGCTGGGTTTCGTCCCAGCTCCTCAGGTCGGCGCCGTCGACCCTGACCGCGCCGCCGGTCGGCTGCAGCGCGCCCACAAGCAATTTCGCCAGCGTCGATTTGCCGGCCCCGCTCGGGCCGACGATCGCCACCGCTTCGCCGGCGCCGATGGCAAAATTCAACCGCTTGAGGATGGGCTCAGTGCCGAAAGCCGCAGTCGGCGCGATGAAGAACAGATCCTGCACCGAAATCGCGCCCAATGGATCGGGCAGTGCGAGCTTGCGCCCCTGCGCTGGTTGCGCCGCAAGGGCGGTGTCCAGCCGCTTCCAGCATCGCGTGGCGTCGACGATCTGCCGCCAGGATCCGATCAGCTGGTCGAGCGGCTGCAGCGCGCGCGACGACACCAGCGACGAAGCGAAGATCATGCCGGCGGTCATCTGCCCCTGCAGCACCAGCCACGCGCCGGCGCCGAGGATCGCCAGTTGCAGCATCATGCGCAGCGCCCGCGACGTCGCGCTGAAGATCGCATTGGCGCTTCCGGAACGGTCATGCAGGGTCAGCGCCTCAGCAACGTGCTGTCCCCAGACCGCGGCGGCATTTTGCACCATGCCCATGGCGCGCAGCGTGTCGGTGTTGCGGGCGAAGGCCTGCTCCACCTGGCTGGCCACCGCCGAGCGTTCCGCCGACATGGCATCGTTCCTGCCGATGGCAAGCTGGTTGGCCACGACCAAGAGAAACAGCAGCACGGCGCCGGCGAGCGTCAGCCAGAACAGGACGGGATGGATGAAATAGAGCAAGGCCAGGAAGACGGGCGCAAACGGCAGGTCGAACAACACCGCCACGCCGCGCGACCTGATGAAGGCGCAAGTCGTGGCAAGGTCGTTCAGCGGCGACAGCCCGCTGCCGGCATGTCTGGCGCCAAGCGAGGCGGCGAATGTCCGCGCGCCCAGTTTCTGGTCGACGGTGGCCGCAACACGTTGCGCGTAGATGGCGCGGACCGCGTCCAGCAGGCCGAGGAAGGCGAGCGCGACGACCGCCATGACCGAGAGATAAAGCAGCGTCTCGACGCTGGAGGACGGCAACACCCGGTCATAGACCTGCAGCAGATAGAGCGGGATCACCAGGAGCAGGATGTTGATCAGCAACGAAAAGATGCCGATATCGGCGATGCCGCGCAGGAAAACCGGGCGCAGGCCGATGGCCGCATCCCTGAGTGGCGCGCGGTCCCGTGACATCTAGACCGCGTGCTCGGCTGTCGTGCTCAGATGGCTCTGCTGCAAATCGTTCAGCGTATAGGCGTGGATATAGTCAATCTTCATTTGCGCGGGCGTCGCCAGATGGTCGGGCGGCGCGCCGGCTTGACCGCCGACCGCAAGGTCGACCAGCATATACATGGGCTTGTTCATATCGGACGGCGTCGCCGCTTCCGCGACCTGGACGCCATCATAGGTCCAGACCAGCTTATCCGGCGTCCACAACAGGCCATAGGTGTGATAGCCGTCGGTGTTGGAGACATTCACCGTCGACCCGACCGTGGTGTGGGTTCCCGTCTCATTTGTGTGCGCGGTCATGAGAAGCGCATTCGGGTTCTGCCCATACATTTCGATCACGTCGAGTTCCGGGGGCCATGAACCGTCTTCGGGCAGAAGCCAGAAGGCCGGCCACGCGCCGGCGTTTTCCGGGAGATCGGCCCGCATTTCGAAATAGCCATAGGTCTGCGAGAAGGTGTCGTGCGTCGTCAGTATGCCGGAAGTGTATTCGTAATTGTTGATCAGCGGCTTGATGTCGTCGGGCGCATGCGCCGCGGTTATGGTGAGCACGCCGCTTGCGACGCTGAACGGATGGACCGAGCTGGTCGGCGCATAATTGGCGTCGATATACCATTGCAGCTCGCCGTTCTGGGGCTGCGAGCTGCCGTTCTGCGCCCCCCACCAGAAATTGGAATCCCAGATGCCGCTCTGGCCGTTCCACAGCCTCAGCGTGTTGAAATCGTCGTTGAAGGACAGCGTCATGCCGGTCTTGTCGATCGGCAGCTCGAACTGCCCGGGCTGAAACTTGTCGATCGTGGTGTTGTGGAACACCAGCACCTCGCTCGAGCCGAGGTTCAGCTGCACGTTCGATCCCACCTGGACCATATTGGCGTGGACGGCCTCGAACGAGGTGAAGGTATAGCCGTTGAGGCGCACCGTGTCGGTCGCGCCGAAATCGGAGATCAGGTCGCTGCCATTGCCCTTGGTGACGATGAAGGTGTCGGCGCCGGCGCCGCCGATCAGCACGTCATTGCCCTTGCCGCCGTCCAGCGTCTGGCTGCCAGCGCCGCCCGTTATGATGTTGTCCTGAGCATTGCCGAAGGCATAGTGGCCGTCGCCGGTGACGACGAGGTTCTCGAAATTGGCGGGCAGCTTGTAGCTCATCCAGGTATCGATCGTGTCGACGCCCGCGCCGTAGTTCTCGACCGCTTTGTTGATCGTCGAATAGAGATGGTAATAGTCGTCGCCCGCGCCGCCATACATGGTGACCTTGACGTTGGTGTCGCCCCAGAAGGAATCGTTGCCCGAGGTGCCGTAGCGGTAAGACGCGCCTCCAGTCGCCGAGAACCAATGGGTGGAAGCGCCGGTATAGGGAAGTGGAATGCCTTTGGCGTTGAGGACTGTGGCCATTCCGACACTCCTTGCGCGTGCTGCCTTGGTCGTTCGACAACCTTCGAGCGACCATTTCGGATCAACTCTTAAATTGATCCGTCGTTCCAGGGAATCATTCTATAGTACACCAAGGAGATCGTCGTCCGTCATTTAATAGATAATGCCGAAGGCGTTAAGCCGATCCTAATACAACTTTGTAGGAGAGACTTACAATTTTAATAAATTGTGAGATCCGCGCCGAAAAGTTAAGCAATCTGTCAATGATGCATGCAAATTTGACGCGACACGGCCGCCTGCCTGAGGCGGCGGTCGAAGTCGTGGGCGGATGGCCGCCGGCAAAGGGCTCAAGAAAATTTGACAGGCTGTGTCGGACCGGGTGAGGTTCACCCGTCCTTGGGGCATCGAACAACGAAACCACAAAGGATACCGAAGAGATGCCAAGCACCGTACGTTTGCACCGCGTTCTGACGACCAGCCCGGAGAAGGTCTACCGCGCATTCATAGAAGCCGACGCGCTGGCGAAATGGCTTCCGCCGAACGGCTTCACTTGCACGGTACACAGCTTCGACGCGAAAGTCGGTGGCGCCTTCAAGATGTCGTTCCGAAACTTCACGACGGGCGGCAGCCATTCCTTCGGCGGCGAATATCTCGAACTCGTTCCCGGCGAGCGCCTGCGCTACACCGACAGGTTCGACGACCCCAATTTGCCCGGCCAGATCGAAGTGACCGTGCTCCTGAAGAAAGTGTCGGTCGGCACGGAACTCGACATCACGCAGGCCGGCATTCCGGACGTTATTCCGGCCGAAGCCTGCTATCTCGGCTGGCAGGAGTCGCTGCGCAATCTGGCAAAGCTCGTCGAACCCGAGATCAATCAGTAGAGCCCATCGATCGGCGGCGCCGCCCAGCCAGTCCGCGCCGCCGACAATGCCGAGCCGAGGACTCATCCCTCACGGCCCGGTGCAGATCGGCAACGGTTGTGGCGGCGGTGGCGGGTTGTCCTTGGCGTATTGCGCGATGATCGGCTCAAGGCTCTTTCGCGGCCAGAATTTCGGCTTGCCGATCTCCTTCAGGCAGGACGCATTCCAATAGGCGCCCGATTTACCAACGGCGGCGATGTCGCGCGATTCCGGGTAGATATAGAGCGTCGTCGGATTGCTCTTCACCATCGAAATGATCTGGTCGGCGTCGGACGGCGACCAGCTGGTGCAGCCATTGCTGCGGCCGCCGGCGTAATCCACCAGCTTGCCGTATGGGACGAAGCCGTCATGGTCGGCATAGGAGCTGTTCGGGTTCTTGCGCAGGCACATGCCGCGCAACAGCCGCGCCGCGTGGCCGCCGATCACCCGCTGCCTGGCATTCGCCGTCTCGCCCTCACCGTCGAACTGGATGAAGGTGCGCAGCAGCGCCTGGTCCTTTTTTGCGCCGATGCGGTAAAAACCCTTGAATGAGGTCTTTGCCTCGCCGGTCATATAGGCGCCGCCGGTCGTCAAGGACGAGTCCAGCGCATTGCCGAAGTTTTTCGCGCAGCGCTTCCCGTTGGAGAAATCGACCACGCCCTTCAGATTGCGGCCGCCGCCATGGCCCGACGAGATCGCCCTGAACGACTGCTTGGCCTCGCAAATGACGTAGTAGCGCCGCCCCAGCACGCCATTGCCGAGATCGCCGGGGCGCGTCGCATCCATGGCGAAATAGCAGCCATTGTGGACCGCGCCTTGCGCGACCTTCTTCAGGTAAAGCGCGCGCGCCCGCTCCAGCACCACTTGCGAAATCTCGCCGTCGTCATTGCCGACGTGGGCCTGCAGCCACGCCGGTAAATCGGAGGACGCGGCAAAAGACCGGGCAGACATCGTCAAGGCGATGCCGGCGATGGCGAGGAGGCCAAAGACAAAGACAGCCAGAGATTTCAACCGCACCGGACAACCCTCCCGCCCGAACCGTTCTGCGATTCTCGGAAACCCATCATAAATCGTCGCGCGCCGATCGGCGAAACACATCTTGTTCAGAACCGCGCAAGCAAGTCAGGTAGCTGCCTGTTCGCCTTTCACAGCGCCAGGCTGCCCTGTTCCGCCTCCGCGGCATTGGGGTCGCCCGGCGCCGTCGCCCAGGCGAGCTCGACCAGCGTCACCGTGCGGCGGCCGGTGCCGTCGAGCTGGCAGACGATGAGGCCCTGCTCCTCGATATAGGTGAGCAGCCGCCGGGCGCGCCGCAGCGAATGCGAGCCGTAGGCGCGCGCGATCGCCGCGTCGCTCGGGCACGGCCAGCCCTCCTTGGCGGCGCGGGCGATCATCATGAACACGCCCTGCATGTCCTCGGGCAGCAGCGAGGCGCGCACGGAAACGTCCTGCCAGGCGTCATCGCCTGCCATGTCGGCGCCGAGCCCGGCGCGGGCGCGCGTCAGCATGCGACGGAATTCTGAGAGGTCCGGCACCACCGAAGCGAGGCCTTCGATGCGGCAGCGGACGACGAACTCCTGATAAAGCACGCCGATGACGCGGAAACCCGCATCGGGCTGCGCCAGGATGGCGCGCAGGACACGGTCCACCCGCTCTCGCCGCTCGGCCATATCCTCGGCGCTTACCGCCGGTTCCGCAGGTTCGGGGCGGATGTCCATCGCCGCCGATTTGGCCGCCATCAGCTGGTCGAGCAGCTCCGGCGACGCCATCCGGCGCGGCGCGCGGATCGTCTCGGGCGGCGGCGCCGCCAGGATGATGGCGCGTGCGTCTTCAAGCGCTGTTTCCGGCATTGCCATCAGCCGCGGCGTACCGTTGCGCGGGCTGGTCTCGGTCTGGCCGATGCGCACGCCGAGCGGGCGGCGCGACAGCGCCGGTCCCAACGCCATGAAGTGCCCGCGCTCCAGGTCTCGAAACGCCTCGGCCTGACGCCGTTCCATGCCCAGAAGGTCGGCGGCGCGCGCCATGTCGATATCGAGGAAGGTACGGCCCATGAGGAAGTTGGAGGCCTCCGCCGCAACATTCTTGGCGAGCTTTGCCAGCCGCTGCGTGGCGATGATGCCGGCAAGGCCACGCTTGCGGCCGCGGCACATCAGATTGGTCATGGCGCCGAGCGAGAGCTTTCGCGCCTCGTCGGACACTTCGCCGGCCACGGCGGGCGCGAACAGCTGCGCTTCGTCGACCACCACCAGCATCGGATACCAATGCTCGCGGGCAACCTCGAACAATCCGCCGAGAAAGGCAGCGGCGCGCCGCATCTGGTTCTCGGCATCGAGCCCTTCGAGATTGAGCACCGTGGAGACGCGGTGGATGCGCGCCCGCTCGCCGGCTGCTTGCAGGCCACGCTCCGTATGCTCCTCGGCATCGATGACCAGATGGCCGTAATGGTCACCCAGCGAGACGAAATCGCCTTCCGGGTCGATGATGGTCTGCTGCACCCAGGGCGCGCTCTGCTCCAGGAGCCGGCGCAAAAGGTGCGATTTGCCGGAGCCGGAATTGCCTTGCACCAGAAGCCGGGTCGCCAGCAGCTCCTCAAGGTCGAGCGCCGCCGGCGCACCCGCCGTCGTCTGTCCCATCTCGATGGCTACGGTCATGTCACGACTCTCCTTGCGGACAGGGCTTATCAACCCGGCCGCGAGCCGTCGAGCGCGCCATGGCAACTCGCCCGCTGTTCCACACCTATGCTGCCAAAGCGCCACACATCAGCCCATCTGCCCATAGGAAGGCACATCAAGCGGAGTTGACCGGCGGCAGAAGCGGCGCTTCCAGCCCGTCGAAGGGATCGCGCCAGGCATCGATGGCTTCGAGCCGGCGATACCAACCCAGAACAGAGGGATAGTCCGCCAGCGGCAGGCCGGCTGCATCGTTGAACGGCAAAAACGTCGCCATGCGGAAATCGGCATAGGAGAGCGACTTGCCCACAAGCCATGGCCGCTTGGCGAGCTCCGCCTCGAGAATCGCTGCCGCGATGCGGAACTCCGCCAGCCCCTCCTCGACCTTGCCCTGGTCGACGGGCCCAATCCCGTAGCGCTGCTTGGTTCCGCGCTCGAAATGCACGGTGTCGCAGGCCCGCACGAAATTTTCCTTGCCCCAGCTTAGCCAGCGGATCATGTCGGGTTGGTCGCCGCCGCCGCGCCAGAAATCCGAACCCGCTTCGCGCGACAGAAGGCAGGCTATGGCGTCGGCTTCCCACAGGCTGCCGCCCGGCCATGCCAATATCGGCAGGGTAAGATTGGGATTGAGCTGACGAAACCGCTCAGCCTGCCCGGGCGCCATGGGTGCCGCAAACTCACACTCGACCTTGGCCTGCAGATGACGTGCAGTTGCAACCGCGAGGCGCGGATTGGGATTGCGGCTGAAGTACAGTTTCATGTCCGGTCCTGGATGCTGTGGGCTCGATCCTATCAAACACGCAACCGTGCCCTCCAGGCAATCTGGTCGGACCACGATTCCGCTGGCACACGCCGTCGTTCGGCGTATTATTTCCTTCGGGAGAGGGTTCTTGGCAGGAGGAAGCCATGAACGTAGTGCCGAGCGTACCTGTCATCGACGTGACAACCCAGAACCTTGTTTCCTCTGCGCTTTCCAGATTCCGCGCCGGCGATACCGTCTCGACTAGAGCGGCGCTCGACGCCATCCGCCGCATGGATCCAACCTGTGTCGACAGCGACGACGATCTCGTCGAACTCGTGGTCATGGCGGCAATTGGTAAGACCATGGCGGTCGTGTTCGACCACCGCTCCCGCTAGCCCTGTTGGACGAACCTGTCCCGTTCAACTCGCTTGAGCTCGAGTGAGTTCGGTTGGCGAGCTTTTACAACTGCAGCCCGGGAGGCGCACGTCTTCGTGCGCGAAGGCCGGCAATAGCATAAGCGGGCAAGACTCAGATCCCCAAGGGATGCGGCATGTAGCCGACGAAGCCGCCGATCTTCCAGTGGCCCGCCACCTTCCTGCAAAAATACAGCGTCTGCCATTTCAGCTTGTCGACGCTGCCATCGGCCTTGGCCACCGAGCCGTTGAACTTCTTGTGCAGCACGGCGCGGTCGCCATCGACATCGATGTCGCGCATGTTGGTGACGCGAAACAGCGCCTCGCGCAGCGGCTCGGCGAATCTGGCCGCCGCCGTCTCCTTGGCCTGGCGCAGCCATTCGTCGCGATAGACGGCAAGGCTCGGGAATTGCAGACGCCAGGCGTCGGCATCGCTGAGGAAATGCGCATGCATGCCGAAGAAGCTGTCGGCGAGGAAATTATCCTCGACCATCGACCAGTCCTGACGGATAAAGGCGTCGATGTCGCGCCGCACCAACATTTCCCAGAGCGCGTGGCGATCGGCATCGCCCTCTGGAAACGGGTTCTTGTCGAAGGTCATTGAAATCTCCTGTCGGGAAAATGCGACGCGCAAGATGCTGGCGAGCCTGCGATAAAGCAACACGCGTTTGGAAAAATGCTGCTTTCCAAAAAGCCCCCTATGAGGATCACCGGGACAGGCGTAGAGCGGTCGTCGAAAACGGGGCGCGGCCCGCCATTCTGAACAGGAGTTTCCTTTGCCTAAAGAGTGTTTTGGAACATCCCACGTGCCGCTGTCGCCGGCCGTGCGCGCCGGGGATTTCGTCTACATCTCAGGTCAGGTGCCGGTCGACAGCGACCGCATCGTGGTCAAGGGCGGCATCACCGAGCAGACCGAGCAGGTGCTGCAGAATGTGAAGGCGGCACTCGCGCTGGCCGGTTGCACCATGGACGATGTCGTCAAGACCACGGTCTGGCTCGAGGACGCGCGCGACTTCGGCGCCTTCAATGCCGTCTATGCCAAGCACTTCCCGAAGAATCCGCCGGCCCGCACCACGGTCGAATCGCGGCTGATGATCGACATCAAGATCGAGGTCGAAGCCGTCGCCTACCGACCGGTTTGACCAGTCGGGGCATGATCCCGAAAGTGGAAACCGGTTTTCTCGGACAAACGGAAACCGTTTTGTCCAGAGATCATGCCCCAAAACGAAGAGAGGCAGGCGCCGATGCAGTTCGATCTCCTGATCAAGGGCGGCCGCCTGATCGATCCGGCCTCGGGCCTGGACGCGCCGCGCGATGTCGCCGTTGCGGGCGGTCGCGTCGCGGCCATCGAGACTGCCATCGACGCCGAGCATGCTACGCAGGTCGTGGATGCCAGGGATTGCATCGTCACGCCCGGCCTCATCGACCTGCACAGCCATGTCTATTGGGGCGGCACCTCGCTGGGCGTCGACGCCGACCGGCTGGCGGCCAAGAGCGGAACCACCACCTTCATCGATGCCGGCAGCGCCGGCGCCGGCAATTTTCTGGGCTTTCGCCGCCATGTCATCGAGCGCTCGAAGGTGCGTATTCTCGCCTACGTCAACATCTCCTTTGCCGGCATATTCGGCTTCTCGCAAAGCGTCTCGGTCGGCGAATGCAGCGATCTCAGGCTCTGCGAGCCACGCGAGACGGTGGCCGCGGTGCGCGAGCACGCCGATGTCGTCGTTGGGGTAAAAGTGCGCTCCGGCAAGCATGCCGGCGGCGCCAGCGGCATCGCCCCGGTCGATCTTGCGCTGGAAGCCGCCGACCAGGTCGGTCTGCCGCTGATGGCGCATATAGACGAGCCGCCGCCCGGCCGTTCCGAGGTGCTGCCACGGCTGCGCCGCGGCGACATCCTCACCCATTGTTTTCGGCCATTCCCCAACGCGCCGGTGTTCGCTTCCGGCGCGGTGCGGCCGGACATGCGGCTGGCCCGCGAACGCGGTGTCATCTTCGACATCGGCCACGGCATGGGATCGTTCGACTTCGCCGTGGCGAAAGCGATGCTGGCCGAGGGCCTCGCGCCCGACGTCATCTCCAGCGACGTGCATCTCTACTGCGTCGACGGTCCGGCCTTCGACATACTGGTCTGCATGTCGAAGCTGATGGCGCTGGGCATGCCGCTGGTCGAGGTGCTGCGCGCCGCCACGCAAAGGCCAGCCGAGGCGATCGCCAGGCCGGAGCTTGGGACGCTGAAAGTTGGCGGTGTCGGCGATGTCGCGGTGCTGAGACTGCGCCCCGGGCGCTTTACCTTCGTCGATGCGGTCGGTGCGGCGCTGATCGCGGATCAGCGGCTGGTCTCAGAAGGCATTGTTATCGGCGGTGTCTGGTGGCCGAACGAGGCGCCCGACCACAACGAGACCGAGCGCTTCGAGCCGCATGCGGCACATACGCATGTCGAGGTCGCGGCACGGCATTTCGGGCGTGGATAATCTCCCTCCTTGAGGGGGAGATGGCCGGCAGGCCAGAGGGGGTCGGTTCGACCGGACGCAAGCTCCTCGCGGCAGCTGGAGGTCAGCGCTCCACGCGCGGCGACCCCCTCTGTCGCCTTCGGCGACATCTCCCCCTCGAGGGGGGAGGAGATCGCTAGCGCCCTGCGTTACTCACCGCCCCAAACACCGGCGTCGCAATCCCTTCCATCCGCGCCTTGATCTGCAGCGCCACATATTTCGAGTAAAACCGCGACAGCGCCAGATTGCCGCCGTGGAACCACAGCGCGTCCTGCGCCGTCGGCTTCCACATGTTGCGCAGCTCGCCTTGCCAAGGACCGGGATCGCCCTTGACGCCGGAGCCGAGGCCCCAGCATGGCCCGACCTTGTCGGCGACCTCGCGCGAGACGATGGCCGCCACGGTCTCGTTCATCGACTGGTAGCCGGTACAGGCGACGATCGCATCGACGGCCAGCTCGCTGCGGTCGTCGAACAGGATGCCGGTCGGCGTCAATGAACTGATGCCGACGCCGCTCTTCACTTTGATCTCGCCATTGATGATCAGTTCGCAGGCGCCGACATCGATGTAGTAGCCGGAGCCGGTGCGGTAGGCCTTCATCAACAGCCCGGTCTCGTCCTCCCCGAAATCGATGGCGAAGCCGGCGGCGCGTAGCTGGTCGTAGAAGTCTGCGTCGCGTGCCTTGATCACCTCGTAAAGATCCCGCTGGCCCTTGGGTACAAGCGCGAACGGCGTGGACGCGACGATCAGGTCGGCCTTGTCGGTGCTGATGCCGCGCGCCAAAGCCTTTTCCGAGAAGATCTCAAAGCCGACTTCCATCAGAGTGTCGGATTTCACCACTGTCGTCGGCGACCGCTGGATCATGGTGACGTCTGCGCCGCTCTCCCAGAGGTCGACGCTGACATCGTGCCCCGAGCTTGCCGCGCCGATGACAGCGACACGTCTGCCGCGGAATTTCTCGCCGCTTGCATACTGGCTGGAATGCAGGAGTTCGCCCTTGAAGGTCTCGGCGCCGGGCAGCGCGATCTGGCGTGGCGGGCCATAGGCGCCGGTGGCAAAGACAATGTGCTTCGGCTTCAGCGTGATCTGCCGGCCGACGCGGTCGACCACCACAGTCCATACCTTCTCGGCCTCGTCATAGCTGGCGCTGACGCATTTGGTGGCGACCCAGTAGTTGAGCTCCATCACCCTGGTGTACATCTCCAGCCAGTCGCCCATCTTGTCCTTGGGCGTGAACACCGGCCAGTTCTCCGGGAACGGAATGTAGGGCAGATGGTCGTACCAGACCGGATCGTGCAGCACGAGCGAGCGATAACGGTTGCGCCAGGAATCGCCGGGGCGCGCATTTTTCTCGATGATGATGGTGGGCACGCCGAGCTGCCTCAGCCGCGCGCCGAGCATGATGCCGCCCTGCCCGCCGCCGATCACCAGGCAATAGGGCTGCTCGGTGGCGCCGAGGTCGCGCGTCTCGCGCGCCCGCGCCTCCGCCCAGGTTTCGCGCTTCGGATCGGCCTTGTGACGGATGCCAAGCGGCCGCGCCGGTCCCTTTTGTTCCTCGAACCCCTTGAGCTCACGCACCGCCGTGAACAAGGTCCGGCAGCGGCCGTCCGTGAGGCGCACAATCCCTTCGCCCCGCGCGACCGCCGTTTCGAACGTGAACCAGGCCTCGACGGTGCCCTCATCCGAGGTCACCTCGCCGGACAGCGTCCAGTGTGAGGGCTTCACTTCCGCCAGCGTCGCTTGCAGCATGTCGCGGATCGCATCGCGGCCTTCCATCGTGGTGATGTTCCAGGTGAAAGCCAGCAGATCGCGCCAGTAGCAATCCTCGACAAACAGGTTGGCGGCGGCCTCGGCGTCATAAGTTTCCAGCGCCCGTGCAAGGGCGGAAAGCCATGTCGCCGCCTGTTTCGATGGTGCCATGTCGAGCATCTGTTTTTCCCTCATTTTGCGTCCCATTGTTTCGAAAGACGGAGCCGCCGCAAGAGGGGTCGCGATATCATACCGTCGGTTTCTAGCGGCCCGGAACGGAGCCATCTCCCGGAAATCTTTATAGGAATTTTATATCTTTCCTCCGCGGCCCGTCTCGAACCTTTATGGCGATCGGGTCCATATTCCACTTCGAGCAAAACGCTCCGGACGCCGTAGCCCTCGAAGCTACGGCGGGTAGTTCTCATGGATTTCTGGCTCGCCAGTCGCTGGGGCCAAATACAAGCAGAAGCAAGGACCAACACAAATGGACATCGTCGTCATCGGAATCGAGGTTTTGTTCTTCGGTCTTTCCCTCGCCTACATCAAAGCTTGCGACGCTCTTTAAGCGGAAGGATCGCACCATGCTTGTCGATTACATCCTCGGTGGCGGCGTGACCTTGTTCCTGCTCGTCTACCTGACATACGCCCTCGTTCGCCCAGAACGCTTCTGAAGCAAGGCACGGAAAGCCATGACACTCAACGGATGGATACAGATCCTGGTTTATTGCGGGATCGTCGTTTTGCTGGTGAAGCCGCTCGGCGGCTACATGTACCGCGTCTTCAACGGCGACCGCACATTGCTGTCGCCAATACTCGGGCCTGTTGAGCGCGGCCTCTACCGCATTTCGGGAACCAGCGAGCGCGAGGAGCAGCACTGGACGACCTACGCGGCAGGAATCATCTTCTTCAGCCTTGCCAGCTTCCTGGTGCTGTACTTTCTGCAACGCCTGCAGGGCGTCCTGCCTTACAATCCGGCCGGGATGGCATCGGTCGAACCCAATCTCGCCTTCAACACTGCCGTCAGCTTCGTCACCAACACCAACTGGCAGAATTACGGCGGCGAAAGCACGATGTCCTATCTCGTGCAAATGGCCGGCCTCACCGTGCAGAACTTCATGTCGGCCGCCGTCGGCATTGCCATCGCGGTGGCGCTGATCCGCGGCTTCGCCCGCGCCTCGGCAAAATCGATCGGCAATTTCTGGGTCGATATGACCCGCTGCACGCTCTACATCCTGCTGCCGCTCAGCATCATGCTCACCCTGGTCTATGTCTGGCTCGGCATGCCGCAGACGCTGGGGCCGTATGTCGATGCCACCACGCTCGAAGGCGCCAAGCAGACGCTCGCCCTTGGGCCCGTCGCCTCGCAGATTGCCATCAAGATGCTCGGCACCAATGGCGGCGGCTTCTTCAACGCCAATGCCGCGCATCCTTTCGAAAACCCCGACGCCATCTCCAACATGATCCAGATGGTGACGATCTTCGCGCTGGGTGCTGCACTCACCAACGTCTTCGGCCGCATGGTCGGCAACCAGCGCCAGGGCTGGGCGATCCTGGCCACGATGGGTGTGCTGTTCATCGCCGGCGTCGTTGTCTGCTACTGGGCGGAAGCCGCGGGCAATCCGCTGGTGCATGCGCTGGGCATCGATGGCGGCAACATGGAAGGCAAGGAGAGCCGCTTCGGCATTGCCGCTTCGGCACTATTCGCCGTCATCACCACGGCTGCGAGCTGCGGTGCGGTGAACGCCATGCATGACTCGTTCACAGCACTTGGCGGCCTGATCCCGATGCTCAACATGCAACTCGGCGAAGTCATCGTCGGCGGCGTCGGCGCCGGCTTCTACGGCATCGTCATGTTCATCGTCATCACCGTGTTCGTCGCCGGCCTGATGGTTGGCCGCACGCCCGAATATCTCGGCAAGAAGATCGAGGCCAAGGAGGTCAAGATGGCAATGCTCGCCATCCTCGCTCTGCCGTTGGTCATGCTGGTCTTCACGGCAATAGCGGTCGTGCTGCCAAGCGCCGTCGCCTCGATGGCCAATGGCGGTCCGCATGGCTTCTCCGAGGTTCTTTATGCCTACACTTCGGCGGCGGCCAACAACGGCTCGGCCTTTGGCGGCCTTTCCGGCAACACGCCCTGGTACAACATCACGCTCGGCATCTCCATGTGGGTGGGTCGCTTCTTCGTCATCATTCCAGCGCTTGCCATTGCCGGCTCGCTAGCGACGAAGAAGACGGTTCCGGCTTCCGCCGGCACCTTCCCGACCGACGGCCCGCTGTTCGTCGGCCTGCTCGTCGGCGTCATCCTGATCGTCGTCGGCCTGACCTTCTTCCCGGCACTGGCGATCGGACCGATCGTCGAGCACCTGGCTGCCATCAACGGCCAGACATTCTGAGGCTTGTCATGTCCTGGTTCTACCCAAAACGCATGAAGGCCCGGCCGCGAGCCGGCCCACGAGCCGGCAATGAGGGGGAGGAAACGCCCCCTCCCTTCCCCAGCGTATCTACCTTCCTCGGCCTCGCGGCAGTCATGATCGTGATCTGGCTGCTGGCCTATGGTCCGCCGCCCCTCTTTTCGGCATCCGATCGGTCGGTGCCGGCCAACAGTTCAGATACTGGAGCCACCAAATGAGCCAGTCCAAATCCGCGAGCATCATGGATGCCCGCATCCTGTGGCCGGCCATCGGCGGCGCCTTCAGGAAACTCGACCCCCGCACGCTGGTCAGGAACCCGGTGATGTTCGTCGTCGCCATCGTCTCGCTTCTTACCACGGTCCTGTTCGTCAAGGATCTCGCCACCGGCGGCGGCGATTTCGGCTTTACGCTGCAGATCATCATCTGGCTGTGGTTCACCGTGCTGTTCGCCAACTTCGCCGAGGCCGTCGCCGAAGGCCGCGGCAAGGCGCAGGCCGATTCGCTGCGCAAGGCGCGCACCGAAACCCAGGCCAAGCTGCTTGCCGGCGAAGACCGCTCCAGGTTCAAGCTGGTGCCCGGCACCAGCCTGAAGGTTGGCGACATCGTGCTGGTCGAAGCCGGCGACATCATCCCGTCCGACGGTGAAGTGATCGAAGGCGTGGCCTCGGTCAACGAGGCGGCAATCACCGGCGAGTCCGCACCCGTCATTCGCGAATCCGGCGGCGACCGTTCGGCGGTCACCGGCGGCACGCAGGTTCTGTCCGACTGGATTCGCGTGCGCATATCAGCCGCCTCCGGCCACACCTTCCTCGACCGCATGATCTCGCTGGTCGAGGGTGCCTCGCGCCAGAAGACGCCCAACGAGATCGCGCTCAACATCCTGCTCGTCGGCATGACGCTGATCTTCGTGCTGGCCACCGCCACGATCCCGAGCTTTGCCTCCTATTCCGGCGGCTATATCCCGGTGACGGTGCTGGTCGCGCTGTTCGTCACCTTGATCCCGACCACCATCGGCGCCCTGCTGTCGGCCATCGGCATTGCCGGCATGGACCGCCTGGTGCGCTTCAACGTGCTGGCCATGTCCGGCCGTGCCGTCGAAGCGGCGGGCGACGTCGATACGCTTTTGCTCGACAAGACCGGCACCATCACGCTCGGCAACCGCCAGGCCACCGAATTCCGCCCGGTCAAGGGCGCCACCGAACAGGAACTGGCCGATGCCGCGCAGCTCGCCTCGCTCGCCGACGAGACGCCTGAGGGACGCTCGATCGTCGTGCTGGCCAAGGAGAAATACGCCATCCGCGCCCGTGACATGGCAACCTTGCATGCCAGCTTCGTGCCCTTCACCGCGCAGACCCGGATGAGCGGCGTCGACATCGGTGGCTCGTCGGTGCGCAAGGGCGCCGTCGATTCGGTTCTCGCCTATGTCAGCCAGTCGACATCGGCCACTCACGGCACGCGCCCCGGCAGCGACACCGTCAAGGATCTCCAGGCGATCGCCGACGAGATCGCCAAGTCGGGCGGCACGCCGCTGGCCGTCGAGCGTGACGGCCGCCTGCTCGGCGTCGTCCACCTCAAGGACATCGTCAAGGGTGGTATCCGCGAGCGCTTTGCCGAACTGCGCAAAATGGGCATCCGCACCGTGATGATCACCGGCGACAATCCGATGACTGCGGCGGCGATCGCAGCCGAAGCCGGCGTCGACGATTTCCTCGCCCAGGCCACGCCCGAGGACAAGCTGAAGCTGATCCGCGACGAACAGGCCAAGGGCAAGCTGGTCGCCATGTGCGGTGACGGCACCAACGACGCGCCGGCCTTGGCGCAGGCCGATGTCGGCGTCGCCATGAACACCGGCACGGTTGCCGCCCGCGAGGCCGGCAACATGATCGACCTCGATAGTGACCCGACCAAGCTGATCGAGATCGTCGAGATCGGCAAGGCGCTGCTGATGACGCGCGGCTCGCTGACGACCTTCTCGATCGCCAACGACGTCGCCAAATACTTCGCCATCATCCCGGCCATGTTTGCCGTCTTCTACGTTGCGCCGGGACATAAAATCGGCCCCCTGCAAGCGCTCAACATCATGCATCTGGCGACGCCGCAGAGCGCCATCCTGTCGGCCATCATCTTCAACGCGCTGATCATCATCGCTCTGATCCCGCTGTCGCTTAAAGGCGTCAAATACCGCGCCATCGGCGCCGGCGCGCTGCTCAGCCGCAACCTGCTGGTCTACGGCCTCGGCGGCATCATCGTTCCCTTCGTCGGCATCAAGGCGATCGACATGATCGTCACCGGCCTCGGCCTCGCTTAAGGAAATACGTCCATGCTCACTCAGATAAGACCCGCTGTTATCATGATCGTCTTTTTCACCGTTTTGACCGGCCTGATCTATCCCCTGGGCATGACCGGCATCGCCCAGGCGCTGTTTCCGCACCAGGCCAATGGCAGCTTGATCGAGAAAAACGGCACGGTCATCGGCTCCGAACTGATCGGCCAGGGCTTTGCCGACGACAAGTATTTCCATGGCCGCCCCTCGGCTGCCGGCGACGGATACAACGCCGCAGCGTCCAGCGGCTCCAATCTCGGTCCAACCAACCCCAAGCTGATCGACCGCATCAAGGGCGATGTTGCAAAGCTGAAGGCGGAGAACCCGAACCAGCCGGTGCCGATGGATCTGGTGACGACGTCCGGCAGCGGCCTCGACCCCGCTATCAGCCCGGACGCCGCCTATTTCCAGGTCGCTCGGGTGGCCAAGGCCAGGGGCTTCGACGAAGCCAAGGTCAAGGCGCTTGTCGACAGCCATGTCGAAGGCCGCGAACTCGGCTTCCTCGGCGAGCCGGTCGTCAATGTGCTGGCGCTCAACCTGGCACTGGACGATACCAAGCAGTGAGAGACAATCTCTGAAGCCAGGGGCCGGGGATCGACACGATCCTCGGCGCCGTTCATGATCGAGCCTGATGCCGGACGCCAGAAGCAACGATACCAGACCCTCTCCGGACGCGCTGCTCGAGCATGCGGAACGGGAAGAGCGCGGCCGTCTGCGGATATTTCTCGGCGCTGCCCCCGGCGTCGGCAAGACCTATGAAATGCTGATGGCCGGCCGCGCCAGGCTGGCTGACGGCGTCGACGTAGTGGTCGGCGTCGTCGAGACCCACGGCCGCAAGGAAACACTGGCGCTGGTCGACGGCTACGAGGTCATCCCGCGCCAGAAGGTCGACTACAAGGACCGCGTGCTGAATGAGATGGACATCGACGCCATCCTCGCCCGCCGGCCGGCGCTGGTGCTCGTCGACGAACTCGCCCACACCAACGCACCCGGCAGCCGCCACCCCAAGCGCTATCTCGACGTCCAGGAAATCCTTGCGCGCGGCATCGACGTCTACACCACGCTCAATATCCAGCATGTCGAGAGCCTGAATGACGTCGTGGCACAGATCACCCGCGTCAGGGTGCGCGAAACGGTCCCGGACTCCATCATCGACCAGGCCGACGACATCGAGATCATCGACCTCACGCCCGACGACCTGATCAAGCGGCTGAAGGAGGGCAAGGTCTATTTCCCCAACACTGCCCAGCGCGCAGTCGAAAACTATTTCTCGCCGGGCAATCTGACCGCGCTTCGGGAATTGGCGCTGCGCCGCACCGCCCAGCGCGTCGACGAGCAGTTGCTCAACCACATGCAGTCGCACGCCATTCCCGGCCCCTGGGCGGCGGGCGAAAGGGTGCTCGTCTGCGTCGATGCGCGTCCGGGCGGAGCGTCTCGTGTCCGCTATGCGCGCCGGCTGGCCGACCGGCTGCGCGCACCGTGGACGGCGCTGCATGTCGACACGCCGCGTTCGGCCGCCATGTCGGAGGAAGACAAGGACCAGCTGGCCACGCTCTTGCGCCTGGCCGAGCAGCTCGGCGCCGAGGTGACGACCATTCCGGGCCAGAACGTCGCCCAGGACATCGTCCGCCACGCCACAGTGAACAATTTCACCCATATCGTCGTCGGCAGGCCGACCCGCTCGCGCTGGCGCGAACTGATCGAGGGCTCGCTCACCTACGATCTGATCCGCAATGCCGGCGATATCAGCGTCCATGTCATTTCAGGAACGGAGCGCGACAACGAGGCCACGTCGAGGGTCAAGGCGGCGGCCGAGCAGACGCCATTTCAAATCTGGCCTTATCTTTTCTCGACCGTCTATGTCGCCGGCGCGCTTGCCGTCAGTGCCGTCCTCGATCAGTTCCTCGACGTTCGCAACCTTGCCAGCGTGCTTCTGCTGGCGGTGCTGACATCGGCAGTGACCTTTGGCCTGTGGCCGGCGCTGTACGCCTGTTTCCTCAGCGCCATTGCCTTCAACTTCTTCTTTCTCGAGCCGCGCTACACGATGACGATCCGCGATCCGGAGAGCATCGTTGCCTTCGCCGTCTTCCTCGTCGTTGCCGTCATCGCCAGCAATCTGACGGCGCGTGTGCAGCGTCAGGCAGCCGCCGCCCGTTCACGCGCCCGGGCGACCGAGGACATCTACCTCTTTTCCAAGAAACTCGCCGGCGCGGGCACGCTCGACGACGTTTTGTGGGCCACCGCGTTCCAGATCGCCTCGATGCTGAAGCTGCGCGTGGTGCTGCTTTTGCCGGAAGAAGGCACGATCACCGTCAAGGCCGGTTATCCCCCCGACGACACGCTGGCCGAGGCCGACATCGCGGCTGCACGCTGGGCTTGGGAACACAACCGGGCTGCCGGCCGTGGCGCCGATACCCTGCCCGGGGCAAAACGGCTCTACCTGCCCTTGCGGACCGGCCGTACCGCCATCGGCGTCGTCGGCCTCGACAATGACAAGCAGGGGCCGCTCTTGACGCCCGAGCAACAGCGCCTGCTCGACGCGCTGGCCGACCAGGCGGCGGTTGCCATCGAGCGCATTCAGCTGGTCGCCGATGTCGACCGCGCCAGGCTGGCGGCCGAGGCCGACCGCTTGCGCTCGGCACTGCTGACGTCGATCTCGCATGATCTGAAGACGCCGCTGGCGGCCATCATGGGCGCGGCCGGCACGCTCAGGGAATTTGCGCCGGCACTGCCCGAGAACGATCGGGCCGAGCTGCTGACCACCGTGCTCGACGAGTCCGAACGGCTGAACCGCTTCATCGCCAATCTGCTCGACATGACCAAGATCGAATCGGGCGCCATGGAACCGAATTTCGCCCTGCACTATGTCGGCGATGTCGTCGGCTCGGCCTTGCAGCGGGCACGCAAGATCACTGCCGGGCACAAGACCGAGGTTGATATTCCGGCCGACCTGCCGATGCTGAAGCTCGATCCCGTGCTGTTCGAACAAATGCTGTTCAATCTGCTCGACAATGCCGCGAAATACGCGCCACCGGGATCGACAATCCGGCTGCAGGGCTGGGCCGACAATGGCTCCGTCGCGCTGCAGATCATGGATGAGGGACCGGGCATTCCGCCCGCCGACCTGGAGCGCGTCTTCGACAGCTTTTACCGGGTGCGCAAGCGCGATCAGGTCCAGGCCGGCACCGGGCTCGGCCTGTCGATCTGCCGGGGCTTCATCGAGGCGATGGGCGGCACGATCATGGCGGCGAACCGCAGCGATCGCCCGGGCGCAGTCTTCACAATCCGCATGCCGAGGTTGGTACAATCGTCCGATACGGACGTATCAGGTGTGGACGAGCAAGCATCTGGTGATCCGGCATGACAAATTCCAATGTCAGCATACTGGTCGTCGACGACGAGCCGCCGATCCGCAAACTGCTGCGCGTCGGCCTCGGCAGCCAGGGCTATGCGGTCAGCGAGGCGCCCAATGCCGGGGCCGCGATCGAACTCGTCGATGCACAAAAGCCGGATCTGATCCTGCTCGACCTCGGCCTGCCCGGCATGGGTGGCCTCGATCTCCTGCGCAAATGGCGCGACGACGGCCTCGACGTGCCCGTGGTCATCCTGTCCAGCCGCACCGACGAAGCCGGCATCGTCGCGGCGCTCGAACTCGGCGCTGACGACTACATCACCAAGCCGTTCGGCATGAACGAGCTGGTCGCCCGCATCCGCGTCGCGCTGCGCCACAAATTCCAGCAGCATGGCGAAAAGCCGGTGTTCCACACCGGCGATCTCAGCGTCGACCTGGTCAAGCGCATCGTCAAGGTCGAAGGCAAGGAGATAAAGCTCTCCCCCAAGGAATACGACATATTGCGTATTATGGTGCAGCATGCCGGCAAGGTGCTGACCCACCATTTCCTTCTGAAGCAGGTGTGGGGCGATTCGACCGACGTGCAGTATCTCAGGGTCTATGTCCGCCAGCTCCGGCAGAAGATCGAAAAGTCGCCCGACCAGCCGCGCTACATCACCACCGAAACCGGGGTGGGATACCGGCTGCGCGAGGTTGAGTGACCGCGCGCTCGCTGCTCAGTCGACCGACAATTCCGCCGTCCGTGCCAGTGCGCCGCCGAAGCCGTTGAGCGGGATGGTGAAACTCACCGCTTGACCGGTGTCGGCCGCGAAGGCGTCGATCTTCAGCGTGGTGGCTGCCTTGAGCAGCGGCGTGACGCTGGCATCGAACGCCACCGGCACCAGGCAGCCGACGGCCTGGCAGGTGTTGAACGGCAAGCTGCCTTCCAGCTTCTGGTCGTCGATGGTCAGGCTGACTCCTTTGGCGAGCGCCAGGCCGAACGGCAGCGCCAGCGTTCCGGCGGCATCCTCGCCGCTCTTGCTCGACAGCTCGATCGCCAGCAGGCGCTGGTTGGACTGCTTGTTGAACTGCTGATGCGACAGGCTGCAAACCTTGGCCGTGCCGGTTACCTGGCAATTGACCGTCCAGTCGCCATGTGTCTCGGACAGCGCCGAGGCGCCGCCAGGCAATGTCGGGCCGGCAGCAGGGGCGGGCGCTGCGGCGGCAGGCGCCGCCTTGTCGGTCTTGGTTTGCGCCGCGACTGCCACCGGGCCAAGAATACAGATGCTGCCCAGTAGCGCCGCGAAATATACTTGCCTGCTTTTCATCAATATGCTCCCGATTGTGCCTCGAGTCAGCAGCGATTGAGCCCGAGATCCGCGCCCGATAGAGCGGTCAATCGATCTTTTCTGTCAAGTGCGGCCAGGCCGCTTCCTCAGGGATTTCGCCAACCCGTGGCAGATCGGCCCATGGCAGACCCGCCCATGGCAGATCGAGACGAACGCCCTATATAGAGAGGAGGTTATATCTGTACGGGAACGAACTGATGTCGACGCTTCGCCTATCGACAGTTCTGATGTCGGCAATGCTGGCGGTGGCAACGCTCGCCGGAATCATGCAATCTGCTGCGGCTCAGTCCGTCAATCCCAGCGCCAACCGGCTGATCCAGCAGAACCAGCTGCAGCAATTGCGCAACAGCCTGCAGCGGCAGCAGTTCCAGCAACAGCAGCAGCAATATCGCGAGCAGGACCGTCGGATCGTGCCGCAGCCGCGCCCCGAAGTGCCCGTCGTCCGGCAAGCTTGTCCGATTCAGATCGTCAACAACCAGATTGTGCGTGTTTGCCGTTGATATCGGTCGCTTGCGATTTACTTAGTCGACTTATTTACTAAAAATGCTCATTGCCTCGCGGGCATATCAGGGTTTGCAGGCGGCGTGCGGCGGTGCGCCCGCCGACCGGATTTTCAGCACATGGCGACGACGAAGAAAAAGGCGGTACGCAAGGCAAGGCGAGGCGAACGCATTCGCCAGGTCGCCGCCATTCCCTTTCGTCTGGACGTTTCAGGCAATTTCGAAGTGATGCTGGTGACGTCGCGAGCGACGAAGCGCTTTATCGTGCCCAAGGGCTGGCCGATGAAAGGAAAGAGCGGGCGCAAGGCCGCCACCATCGAGGCGCGCGAAGAAGCCGGCGTGCTCGGCAAGACCCGCAAGGCGCCTGCCGGCAGCTATTCCTACTGGAAACGGCTGGAGCACAATTTTGTGCGCGTCGACGTCGTCGTCTATCTGTTGGAGGTGTCCGAGGAACTGGCCAACTGGCAGGAGGCCAAGAGCCGCCAGCGGGCATGGCTCAAGCCGCAGGACGCGGCGTTGCTCATCGATGAGCCGGATCTCTCGACGCTGATGGCCAACCTGGCGCCGCCTCAGCCGGCAGTGCCGGACCCGGCCTGACCAACCTCACTTGCCCTCGTCCCCTTCAGCGGGACCCTCATCCCCCTCAGCAGGAAATGGCCGCAGCGGCGTGCCCGTATAGGCCCACAGCCATTCGCGCGGCAGCGGCCCTTTGTTGCGCTCGCTTTGCTGCGACTGTTCCCATGCATGCGCCAGGATGCCGACCGAGCGCGAGAGCACGAACAGGCCGCGCGTCAACGGCGGCGGAAAGCCGAGCTCGCCATAGATGACGGCGGTGGCGCCGTCGATGTTGAGCGGTATTTTCTTCCCCTTGCGGCGCGCGACCTCCGCCTCGACGGCCTCGGCGATGTCGGCAAAGCGTCCGCTGACGACGCCGCGCGCGGCAAACTCGCGCGTAACTGCGATCAGGCGCGGCGCGCGCGGATCGACCGGGTGGAAGCGATGGCCGAAGCCCGGCACATAGCCTTTTTCCTCGGCGAAGAAACGGTCGAGCCGTGCGGCTACGGCTTGGTCCAGCGCAACACCCTGGTCAAGTGCCACGGCAATGTCGCCATAGAAGGACAGCGCCTGTTCGCCGGCGCCGCCATGCACGTCGCCCAGCACGTTGACGGCGGACGCCATGGCGCTGTTGATGCCGACTCCGCAGGTGATGGCCATGCGGGCAATGGCGATCGACGGCGCCTGCGGCCCGTGGTCGACGGCCGCCCCCAGCGCAATGCCGAGCAGCGCCGCCTGCTCCTCGCTTGGCAATTCGCCACGCAGCATCAGCCAGATCGTGGCCGGAAAGCTGACGCGGCCGATCAGCTCCTGGATTTCATAGCCGCGCAGCCGGATGATGCCGGGGCCCATCTCGATGATGCCGGTCTGCCACCACTCCTCGCCGCGCTCGCGGCCGGTTTTTCTCTCGCTCACGCGCTTCTCCTGGCGCGCGGCGGCAGGGTGGAAAAAACCTCGTCCATATGCTCACCCAGCACCGGTGGCGGCAGGACCGGCAAGGGTGCCGCGCCATCGACCATGAAGCCGCCGCGCACCACTGTCAGCGGCTGCTCCATGCCGGGCAGGCCCTGGAAACGCGTGGTCATGTCGCGCTCGACCACCTGGCGCTCGCCAAGCACCTGCGGGATCGTCAGCACCCGGCCCGCCGGAACGCCGGCGCGGTTGAACTTTTCTTCCCAGGCAGCCGCCGAGGCGCTCGCAAGCGCTGTCTCGATCAGCCCTTTCAAGGAGGCGCGGTTCTGCTTGCGCGTCTCGCGCTCGGCAAAGCGCGGATCGTCGGCCAGTTCCGGCTGGCCGATCAGCCGGCAAAGCGTGACGAACTGCTCCTGCTTGTTGGCGGCGATGTTGAGCAGGCCGTCGCCGGTGCGAAACGCGCCGGAGGGCGCAGCCGTCATGTTCTCATTGCCCATCGGCTGCGGCTCGACACCGGCGGTCAAATAGTTGGACACCGGCCAGCCCAGCGCCGACAGCGTGCATTCGAGCATCGAGACATCGAGAAACGCGCCCTCGCCCGAGGTCTTCTGCTTGACCAGCGCCGCGGCGATTGCGAAGGCCCCGACCAGCCCGCCCAGCGTGTCGGCGACGGGATAGCCGACCCGCAAGGGTGCTGTCTCCGGCGTGCCGGTGATGCTCATGATACCGGACAGCCCCTGGATGATCTGGTCGTAGGCCGGATTGTCGCGCATCGGCCCGCTCTGGCCGAAACCGGATATGGCGCAATAGACGAGACCGGGGCGGACCGCTTTCAGCACCTCATAGCCGAGACCCAGCCGCCCCATCACGCCCGGTCGAAAATTCTCGACCAGCGCGTCGGCCGAGGCGACGAGATCGAGGAAGCGTTCGCGGTCGGCTTCGCTTTTGAGATCCAGCACCACCGATCGCTTGCCGGCATTCTGCGCCAGGAACGACGCGCCCATGCCGGCTTTGTTGAGCGCCGGCGAGGCGCCGAGCTGGCGCGCCAGATCGCCGCCTTGCGGCGTCTCGACCTTGATGACATCGGCGCCGAGCAGCGCCAGCTGGTAGGCGCAATAAGGGCCCGCCAGCACATTGGTCAGGTCGAGGATGCGGATGCCGGCAAGCAGATCGGTCATGATGCTCCAGGTCGCTCAGGCATCGCCCGGCACATGCTCCGGCCCGCGCCGGCGCCGATGCTCGATGAAGGCCCAGATATGCGGACCGGCGAGCCCGATGAAGGCAAGGATCAGCAGCACCAGCGACAGCTTGTGTGTGTAGAACACCGACCAGTCGCCGTTCGAGATCGTCATCGCCCGGCGGAACTGCGTTTCGGCGAGCGGCCCCAGGATCATGCCGATGATGACCGGCGCGGTCGGGAAATCGAAGCGCCGCATCAGGAAGCCGGCGGCCCCCAGGAGATAGAGGATGACGAGGTCGATCGGCGATTGCGAGATGCCGTAGGTGCCGACGGTCGCGAACACCAGGATGCCGGCATAGAGCTGCGGCGCCGGGATTTTCAACAGCCGTACCCACAGCCCGATCAGCGGCAGGTTGAGGACGACCAGGATGACGTTGGCGATGAACAGGCTGGCGATCAGGCCCCAGACCAGATCGGCCTGCGTCGTCAACAGCAGCGGTCCCGGATTGATGCCGTAGCTCTGGAAGGCCGACAGCATGATTGCGGCGGTCGCCGAGGTCGGCAGGCCAAGGGTGAGCATCGGCACCAGCACGCCGGCGGCAGACGCATTGTTGGCGGCTTCCGGTCCGGCAACGCCCTCGATGGCGCCGACCGTGCCGAACTCCTCCTTGTGCTTCGACAGCTTCTTTTCGATGGCGTAGGACAGGAAGGTCGGGATCTCGGCGCCGCCGGCAGGCATGGCGCCGATCGGGAAGCCGATGAAAGCGCCGCGCAGCCATGGCTTCCACGAGCGCCCCCATTCGGCCGCGGTCATGTAGAGCGAGCCCTTGAGCGGCACGATCTCGTCCTTGCCGGCATAGCGGCGCGATGCCATGTAGAGCGTCTCGCCGACGGCAAACAGGCCGACCGCGGCAATGATGACATCGACGCCATCGAGCAGTTCGTTCATGCCGAAGGTGAAGCGCGGCTGTCCCGTCTGCAGGTCGACGCCGATCATGCCGATGACGAAGCCGAGGAACAGGCTGGTGAGGCCGCGCACCGATGACGAGCCGAGCACCGCCGACACCGTGATGAAGGCAAGCACCATCAGCGAGAAATATTCGGCCGGCCCGAAGGCGAGCGCGAACTTCACCACCACCGGCGCCAGGAAGGCGACGCCCATCGTGCCGATGGTGCCGGCGACGAAGGAGCCGATCGCCGAGGTCGCCAGTGCCGCGCCGCCGCGACCCGAGCGGGCCATCCTGTTGCCTTCCAGCGCGGTGACGATGGTGGCGCTTTCGCCCGGCGTGTTGAGCAGGATCGAGGTCGTCGAGCCGCCATACATGGCGCCGTAATAGATGCCGGCGAACAGGATGAAGGAAGCCTCCGGCGCCACCTGGTAGGTGATCGGCAACAGAAGCGCGATGGTCAGCGCCGGCCCGAGGCCGGGCAGCACGCCGATGGCGGTGCCGAGCGTGGTGCCGACCAGGCACCACAGCAGGTTCATCGGCGAGAAAGCGACGGAAAATCCGTGGGCGAGATGGCCGAGCGTCTCCATGGCGTCAGCCCCTCACAGTGGCGATGATCGCGTCGATCACCGTGTTCAGCTGGTTTTCGATGAAGCCGGCGCCAATGTTGACGCCGAGCGCCCTGGCAAAGCCGAAATAGGCGGCAAGCGCCAGGATCAGGCCGGTCAGCGCATCGCGCAGCGTGTGCTTGCTGCCGAAGCCATAACAGACGAGCACGAACATGATGACCGAGGCGGCGGTGAAGCCGAGCGGCTGGATCAGCACCAGATTGGCGACCAGGCCGGCAACGACGATGCCCATCGCCTTCCAGTCGGTCGGCGTCTCCTTTTCTTCCTGCGGCTGCCAGCCGCCGCGCAGCGCGGCGACGATGAGCAGCAGCGAAAGCACGATCATGCCTGTCATGGTGATGTAGGGAAAGACGGTCGGCCCGACCTTGGAATAGAGCGGCGAAACCGGGATCGCCAGGGTCTGCCAAGCCACGGCCGCGGCACAGGCGAGAAGCCCGATGCCGATCAACAATTCGGGCATGGCAAGGCGCGGGGGCGCCGGCTGCTGGTCGCTGGTGCTCATCGATGTCCTCCCGAGATGGCCGGCATCCTCCCGCCGGCCGCATCCGCAGTTTCACTCCCAGCGCATGATATGTCCATGCCGCAGGCGAATGTCGGAAGGGGCGGCCGTGGCCGCCCCTGAAGACATCAGGCGAGGCCGAGATCCTTGAGGATCGCGGTGATGCGGGCGGTGTCGTCGACGAGGAATTTCGCATAGTCGTCGCCGGTGAGCAGGATGGGCGTCCAGTTGCGGTTCTTGCATTCGGCTGCCCAGGCATCGCTCTTGGCCATGGTCTCGATCATCGTGACCATCGCCGCCTTGTCGGCGTCGGAGACGCCTGGCGGTGCGAAGACGCCGCGCCAGTTGAACAGTTCGACGTCAATGCCGGCTTCCTTCATCGTCGGTGCGTCGATGCCGTCCTGGCGCTTGTCGGCGGAGATCGCCAACAGCCGAAGCGCGCCCGCCTTGACCTGCTCGGAGAACTCGCCGAAGCCGGAAATGCCGGCCGCCACCTGGTTGCCGAGCAGCGCCGACAGCGCCTCGCCGCCGCCGGCGAAAGGCACATAGGAGAGGTTGGTTGCCGGAACGCCGACCGTCTTGGCGATCAGCCCGAACAGGATGTGGTCGGAGCCGCCGGCCGAGCCGCCGGCCACCGGAACCTTGGTCGGATCCGCTTTGAGCGCCGCAACGAAATCGCCGGCCGTCTTGAACGGCGAATCCGCCGGCACTACCAGCGCCTCGAACTCGCCGGTGAGGCGAGCGATGGGCGTCACTTCGGAGAGGTTGTTGGCCGATTTGTTGGCGATGATGGCGCCGACCATGACCATGCCGGCCACCATCAGCGAATTGCCCTTGCCCTTCCATTGGCTGATGAACTGCGGCAGGCCGACCGTGCCGCCGGCGCCGCCGACATTGGTGATCTGCGAGCCGGAGATCAGTTTTTCACTGCGCAGCACCTGGTCGATGGTGCGCCCCGTCTGGTCCCAGCCACCGCCGGGCGCGGCCGGCACGAAGATCTGGATCTGCGGTGCATCCTGAGCGAAAGCGGGCGTCAAATGCGTTGCAACGAATCCGGCAGCGCCTGCGGCCGCGGTGCTCATCAAAAATCTGCGTCTGTTCAGCATGGGATTCCTCCAAATCACGACACCTCCTCCGGTGCCTGCCAGAAACGTAGCCTGAAAACAGACCCGCTCGGCAAAAATTCATGCCGATTTCGGTACGTTCTGTCAACAGGAACGCTGTTCTACTAGACAGAACCATGGATGTGCGGCACAGTCGCTTCGGCCGGCCTTTGTCCGAGCAGGTAAACTGGGATGAAACTGTTCATGAGATGACCGAAGCGCGATCCCAGCCCTTACAGGTAGATGGCGTCGCCGCACTCGACCGTGCGATCGCCATTCTCGATGCGTTCGCGACCGCCGACCGCTCGCTCAGCCTGGCCGAGATCGCGGCGCGCACCGGGCTCTACAAAAGCACCATTTTGAGGCTGGCGAACTCGTTGCTGCGCGGGCAGTTGCTGGAGCGGCTCGACGATGGCCGCTACCGCATCGGACCCGCCACCTTTCGGCTTGGCGCGCTTTACCAGCGCTCGGTCGTGGCGGTCGACATCCTGCTGCCGATCATGCGCGATCTTGCCGAACGCAGTTGGGAAAGCGTGGCGTTCTATGTCCGCTCGGGCGACGCCCGCACCTGTCTCTACCGCGTCGAATCCAAGCATCCTATCCGCTACACGATCCGGGAAGGCGACCTGCTGCCGTTGCTCACCGGCTCGGGCGGCCGCGTGCTGGCAGCGTTTTCAGGCCAGCCGGGCGAACCATACGAGACCATCCGCAAGGCCTGCCACTATCTGTCGATCGGCGACCGCGACCCTGAGACGGCGGGCGTCTCGGTGCCGGTGTTCGGACCGGGCCGCGTTCTGCTCGGCGCCTTGACGCTCGCCGGCCCGTCGACACGCGTCGATACGGCGTTCCTGCGCCGCATGACACCGGACCTGCTGGAGGCCGCCGCTCGCGCCACCCGCGCCTTCGGCGAGGATGCCTCGATGCTGGAGCAGGCAGCGCGCCTAGCCGGCGCTGAAACCGTGATCGGCCTCAGTTCGCCTTGACCAGCACCACGCGGCGGTTCTTGGCGCGGCCGGTTTCGTCATCATTGCTGGCGACAGGCGCCATCATGCCGGCGCCGGCGGCGGTCAGCCGGCCGCCATCGATGCCGTATTTCGAGACCAGCGCCGCCTTCACCGACTGCGCCCGCCGCGACGACAGATCGATATTGTAGTCGAAGGCGCCCTGGTTGTCGGTATGACCGACGACGATCACCGCCATACCGGGCTCGTTGGTCAGAAGCGTCGAGATCTCCTTCAGCGTCGGTTCCGATTCCGGCTTGATGTCGGCCTTGTCGGTGTCGAAGAAGATGCCGTAGAGCGAGATGGAGCCGGTGGCCGACAGCGAATCCGCCATCTTGGCCGCTTCGACCACCACCATCTTCTTGTCGCGCGCCTTGGGCTCCAGCACCTGAACGACGGCGATGGTGCGGCCGTTGAGTTCCTTGCAGTAGAGGTCGTCGATCAGCGAATAGGCCTGAACAGTGACATAGGCGTCGCCGCCATCCTGCGGCACCTTGGCAGCGAAGAAGCGCTGGTCGTTGATACCGGTGGTTACCGCACAGGCGCCATTGGAAAAGGCCGCGTCCTTGACGTCGCTTTCATGGAAGAAATACATCATCAGGCTCATGTCGCCGCCGCCACCGCTCGACGACCGGTCGGC